>JAZDHM010000228.1:0-5541 GCA_043805935.1 Actinomycetota bacterium | reverse complement strand
TCGGTACCGTTCCCGCCAATGGATCTCTCCGTCCACATCCGCGATGCCATCGTCACCCATGCGCGCCGCTGCCTTCCCGAGGAGGCGTGCGGCCTGCTGGCCGTCGACGAGACCGGATGCATCCGAGCGGCCTACGCCCTGACCAACGCCGACCACTCGTCGACCGCCTTCACCATCGATCCCGACGACCACTTTCGCGCCCTCACCGACGCCGAGGCGATGGGATGGAGGATCGGGGGAGTGTTCCACTCGCATCCGGTCACCGCGGCGGTGCCGTCGCGCACCGACATAACCAAGATGCTCGAGCCCGGCTGGCTCCACGTCATCGTCGGATTCGCCGATGGCGAACAGCCCGAGGTCCGGGGCTGGTGGATCGAAGGCGGCGTCGCCACCGAGGACATCCCCGGAGTCGCCTCCCCGGTAGCGTCGGCGGCCGAGGAGGGTGGATGTCGCTGAGCTACGGCGAGGCGGTGGCACGGGCGAAGACGTTGATCCGCGAGGTGACCCCGGCGGAGGTGGCGGCCCGGCTCGATCAGCCGCCGGTGATCCTCGACGTCCGGGAGCCCGACGAGGTGCGGCTGGGGACCATCCCCGGAGCGGTCCTGCTCCCGCTCGCCCTGGTCGAGTCAGGCGTCTCGACCGCGGTGCCCGATCGGGAGGCCGAGATCGTGGTGATCTGCGCAGCCGGCAACCGCTCGGCGCTCGCCGCCCTGGCGATGCAGGAGATGGGCTATCGCCGCGTCTCGTCGATGGCCGGTGGCGTCTGGCTGTGGCGCCAGGAAGGCCACCCGTGGGAGTCTCCGGAGGGCGTCAACGCAGATTGGCGAGCCCGCTATGCGCGGCACCTCGTTCTCCCCGGGGTCGGTGAGGCCGGCCAGCGCCGGCTCGGCGGCGCCACGGTCCTCGTCCTGGGAGCGGGGGGCCTGGGCTCTCCGGTGGCGCTGTACCTTGCCGCCGCAGGGGTGGGGATGATCGGGATCGCCGACGCCGACACGGTCGACGTCAGCAACCTGCAGCGCCAGGTGCTCCACGACACGGCGCGGATCGGGGCACGCAAGGTCGACTCGGCCGCCGATTCCCTGACCCGTCTCAACCCGGAGGTCCGGGTGGTGCGTCACGCCGTGCGGATCGTCGCCGCCAACGTCCTCGACATCCTTGGCGGATACGACGTGATCGTCGACGGCACGGACAACTTTCCCACGCGGTACCTGGTGAACGACGCCTCGCTGCGCCTCCGGGTGCCGGTGGTGCACGGTTCGGTGTTCCGCTGGGAGGGCCAGGTGACCGTCTTCGACCCCTACCGCGGCCCGTGCTACCGCTGCCTCTTCCCCGAGCCCCCGCCCCTCGAGTTCGCCCCCAATTGCGCCGAAGCCGGGGTGCTCGGCGTGCTTCCCGGCGTGATTGGATCGCTCCAGGCCACCGAGGCTCTCAAGATCGTGCTCGGGGTGGGCGGGAGCCTTTCGGGGCGCCTCCTCACCTACGACGCCCTCGGGGCGGAGTTCGTCACGCTTCAGATCGGTCGCGACCCGGCGTGCCCGGCGTGCGCCGACGAGGAGCACCCACCGGCGCTGGTCGACTACGACGACGCCTGCCGGTACGCGGGGGCGGTGAAGCGCGGCAGGTGACGCCCGGTCAGCGAGGCTCGTCTTTGGCTTCGGGGTGACCTAGTCCCCTGGTTGGTCGCTCTGCCCGCATCGATGCTCGGAACATGTCGCGCCGCATGAGGTGGACCGGTCTGGTCGTCTCCAGCGTGCTGGCAGCCTGTGGAGGGCAAGGCGGGGTGGCGGCGGGCACGACCTCGACCACGGTCGGGACCGGCGTCACGGCGATCGCCGGGGACCCGGCCGTCACCACCGCCCCCACGGTCGCCGTGATCCGGATCGGACCGTGGGAAGACCGCGAGATCCACTCCCTGTGCCTCCGGTCCGCCGAGACCTACACCGAGTGGATCACCGTCCTCGAAGATGACGAGCCAACGCCACTGGAGATCCTGGTCGCCGAAGGCGCCGCCCCGGTGAGCGACGCCATTGCAGCCGGGTTGGCCGACTTCGGACTCCCCGTGGTCTCGGACGGGTGTGACGCCACACTCGCCGTCGAGGTGGAAGGGGAGGTCCTCTCGGCCGGCTACCTCGGAGTGGGGACGATCTATGTCGGGGCAGACCTCCATGGACGACTCGCGCTCTCCGCGGCGGGGAACCCGACCCTGAGCGCCCCATTCGAGCGCCGCCAGGCTCCTCCTGAGACCTATGTCATCGAACCCGGTGCCGACCTGCCGGACCGCGCGGAGGAGGCGCCGTTCGTCGACACCATCCAAGACGACCTGTGTGCGGTCCTGCAGTCGTGGATCACGGGGCCGTTCGATCTCCAACCGGCCCTCGACTGCTGGATCGCGGGATAGGCCCGAGAAGAACCACCTCCGAGACGAGCATCAGCGAGAGGCGCGCAATGACGAAGGCGGACCATCGTTTCGAACTCGAGCCCGGCGAGACCCTGCGCGAGGCATGGATCGCCGGAATCCCGGGGGCGTCGGGCAAGAAGGTCAAGTGGGGCGGGATGCTCTTCCTAACCGACCGTCGGCTGGTGTGGGAGGTCGTCAAGCTCAAGAGGAAGGGGTCGTTCCGGGTGGGCCCCTCCGGCCTGGCCCTCGACGCCGTGGCGCGTGTTGCCGATGCGGCCGTTGGTGTCGTGCTCGGTGACGGCAGCGGCGTGACGGTCCCATTCGGTGGCATCACCGGGGTGCGTGGCGATCGGGATCGGCACGCGATCCTCCTCGTCGACACACCCGAGGGGACCCTCCGGTACCTCACGACGGCGAGCAAGTGGTCGTACAACCAGGCGGGCGATCAACTGGTGCGAGACACCGCTGTGGACCGCATCCGAGAAGCCTGCGACCTCACCCGCTGACACCATCTGCCGAGGAGCGTCGTCCCCGCTGGGCGCTTCAGCCGTTCACGACCACCCGGTACACCGAGTCGTAGGCGGTCACGTAGAGGTTGCCGTCGCCATCGAGGCCGAACGAGGTGAGATCGCCGATGCCGGCGTCGTACACCTCGGAGTCCACCATCTCGCCGTCGGCGTATCGGATCGCCATGATCTCGCCGCTGCAGTAGTCGCCGAAGAGGTAGACGCCGTCCAGCTCGGGGATGGCGGTGCCTCGATACACGTAGCCTCCGGTGATCGAGCAGCGGCCCTGGCCGTGCTCGTACTCGAAGATGGGTCCCACGAACCCCGACGGATCGTCACACGGGCCGTCGTAGCAGTGGGTCCCCTCGAAGATGGGCCAGCCGAGATTGGACCCACCGGCGTCCGGGCCGACCACATCTATCTCCTCCCAGGCGTCCTGGCCGACGTCGGCGATCCACAGATCGGGTCCGTCGAACGAGAACCGCCACGGGTTGCGCAGCCCCCACAGCCACACCTCCGGTGCCCCGTCGACGCCGTTGGCGAACGGGTTGTCCGGCGGGATGGCGTAGGGCTCAGCGTCGTCGACGTCCAGGCGCAGGATCGATCCGAGCAGCGTGAAGGGGTCCTGCCCGTTGTGGTAGGTGCCGCCGCCACCACCACCGTCGCCGAGGGCGACGTACAGGTAGCGGTCGGGGCCAAAGGCGATCATCCCGCCGTTGTGATTCGCCGCCGGCTGCGGTTGCACCAGGATCGTGCGGACCGGCGCGGCTTGAGCGGCCTCGGCGCCGACCGGGAACGAGTACTCCTCGACCACGGTGGCGCCGTCTTCGGCCCGGGTGTAGTCGACGAAGAGGCGGTCCGGCGAGTCCGGGTGGAAGGCGGCTCCGAGCAGTCCGCGCTCGCCCCCGTACGCAACCCGCTCGGAGACGTCGAGGACCACCGACCGGTCGGTGGGCTCCTCACCCGGCGGGGGAGGGGTGAAGGCGGTGATCGTGCCGGTCTGGTCGACCACGAACATGCGGTTGTCGCCGGCGGCGCCGCTAGCCGAGGCGCGGGAGAGGACGAACACCGGGGCGGTGAAGTCTCCTGTCACCCATTGCAGGTCGACGGCGACGTCGGCAAGGGCGGTCGGCTGAGTGGTCGTGGTGGTCGTCGGTGTGGTGGTGGTGGTCGTCGTGCTGGTGGTGGTCGTCGTGATCGTGGGTGCCACGGTGGACGTCGTGCCCGGGGTCGCGGCGGTCGTCGGTGTCGATGAGGTGGAGCACGCCGCCAGGACCAGGGCGAGCAGCGACGCCGGGCGCTTCATGGAGGGGAGGGTAAAGGCCGTTACCAGTGCCCCGTTGCCAGTTGCCAGTTGCCAGTTCTCAGCAAGAGCGTCGCCCGTCACCCGTCACCCGTCACCCGCTGTCCGCCATCGGCTGCCCGCCATCCGCAAGACGGCGATGGCCGATTTCGCTTTTCGCCCTTCGCTCTGTCGAAGGTCGAGTGGCGTCTTGCGTCTTGTGTATCGCGTATCGCGTCTTGTGTCTTGCGCATTGCGCATCGCGGACTTCTACACCTTCTCCAGCGCCTGGCCAAGGTCGGCGATGAGATCGTCGGGATGCTCGACCCCGATCGACACCCGTACCAGACCGTCGGTGATCCCCTTGCTGGCGTTCTCCTCGGGACCGGCCTCGCAGTGGGTCATCGTCGCCGGGTGCTCGGCCAGCGAGTCCACCGAGCCGAGGCTCACCGCCAGTTTGAAGAGGCAGAGGGCATCGAGGAATCGGTACGCCTCGTCCTTGCCGCCGACGACTTCGAAGGAGATCATCCCGCCGGCGCCGAGGCACTGGCGCTTGTAGAGGTCGTGCCGCGGGTCGCCCGGCTGCAGGTGACCGAGGTAGTTGACGGTTCGCACCTTCGGGTGGTCGCGCAGGTAGTCGGCGACCTTGCACGCCGTGTCGGCCTGCCGCTCCATCCGAAGGCTGAGGGTCGCCATGCTGCGCATCAAGAGCCAGGCGGTAAACGGGCTCACCATGTTCCCGGTGAAGGTCCGCATCGCCCGTATCGGGTCGATCACCTCGTGGGAGCCGAGCGCCAACCCGGCGATGAGGTCACCGTGGCCGCCGAGGTACTTGGTGGCCGAGTACAAGACGATGTCCGCCCCGTGCTGCAACGGCTTCTGGAAGAGCGGCCCGAGGAACGTGTTGTCGACCGCCACCGGGACCGTGCGCTCCGTGGTGGTGAAACGCGCCGCCAACTTGGCGCACATCTCCAGGTCGATGAGGTCGTTGGTCGGATTCGCCGGGGTCTCCACGTACACCATGCCGAGGCGGCCGCCGGCGTCTTCGATGGCGCCGGCGATCCCGTCGATCGTGGCATCGTGGGCGAAGCGCACCGGCCTGATCTCGAACGAGGGAAGCACCGTCTCGATGAAGTGGTGGGTGCCGCCATACACCGGCGCGGAGGCGGCGACGACGTCCCCGGGGCGCAGGTGGGCCCACAGCGTTGTCGTGATCGCCGCCATCCCGCTGCTGAAGAGCGCGGCCGTGTCGGCGTCGTCCCACAGGGCGAGCCGGTCTTCGGCGATCTCGAGGTTCGGGTTGTTGAGCCGCGAGTAGATGAGGTCGGGGTGCTCGTCCGCGAGGGGAGCCGACA
>JAZDHM010000227.1:0-4033 GCA_043805935.1 Actinomycetota bacterium | reverse complement strand
GACAGAAGCAGGCTCTCAGGGAGATCTACCGGAGCTTCCTCAGTGGCCACGAACAGGAGACACCATGAAGACAGCCACCGAGATGCGCGAGACCGCCGGAAAGACGATGCACTCGATCGCCGGCACCTCCAAGAAGGCCGCCTTGGCGGCCGTCGGCGCACCCGTGGTCGCCGGCAAGCGAATCGCCGGATACACGGGCCGCCTCACGAAGACGGCCCACAAGACGATCGAAACCTGGATCGCAGAAGGTGAGCGGATCACCGAGCAGCTCCGGGAGGGAAAGGTCGTCGAGGAGATCAAGGAGCGGGTCGACTTCGAGCAGCTCCAGGGCCGGGTCGAGAAGCTGCGCGACCAGCTCGAGGACGTGCTGAGCAACTGGCGTGAGTCCTTCCGACCCGACAAGGCCGAGAAGCCTTCGACGGAGGAGGATCAGGCCACGAAGCCGGCCGCGAAGAAGCCTGCGGCCAAGAAGGCGTCGGCCGCTAAGGCCGGGGTCGCCGAGAGCATCGAGGCTTGAGCCGAGGGTTTCGACGAACGAGGAGGGCCCCGCAATAGGCGGGGCCCTCCTCGCGTTCAGACCTCGTCAGTACTTGATGACCGTCGGCAGCTTGAGGGCGTCGGCGACCCAGCCGGCCACCATGTCCTCGGTCGGCAACCGCCGCACGAGACGCTTCGCCTCGTTGATCTCCACCATCTTGGCGTGGAGGTTCGCCGCCTTGCGAGCGCGCAATTCCTTGATCGTGTCGACACCTGCGGCCTCGAGCAGATCCGAATACTCCTCGCCCACCCCTTTGATCCGCATCAGGTCCGCTCGGTTGACCCACTCGAGGACGAGATTCTCCGTCAGGCCGGTCGCACCTGCGACCTGTTTGCGACCGATGCGGCTCCCGCCCCTCTTGAGGAGCGCCTCGGTCGTCCGGATCCCCGCCTTACGCAACTTGGTCGCGTATGTGGGTCCAATCCCCTCAATCGCGTCGATGGAAGGCATCCCGCTCCTTTCTCGTCCTCGGCAAGAGTGCCTGCGGTCGCCGTGAGGAATGCGATCGCCGCGTACCAGCAGCCTACCGACTCGAAGGTGCGCCCGAGTCTGGGTGACCTCCGTGTCCTCCGAGCTCTGCGGCGTCGGCTTCGGTGTCGATGTCCCGGGGCGGGAGGTGATCGAAACGAACCTCCTCCACCCACTCAGGATGAGCCTTGAGGAAGCCGGACGCACCGACGTCGCCCTCGAGCGACATCAGTCGGCCCCACAGCGCCCGGTCGAACAGCACCGGATTCGCCCGCTCGTAGCGGTACACGGGGACGAGGGCCGTTCTGGTGGCTGCCTCCGCCGCCACCAGCAGGCCGGGAGGCACGTCCGACGGTATGTCCGGCTGATCACCCATGGCGACAAACGTCCATCGAAACGAGGGGTCGCGGGAAAGGAAGTCGAACCCCACCCGGATCGAGGAGGCTATTCCCTCCTCCCAGTCCTCGTTGACCAACACCGTGGCCTTGCCGAAATCGGTTGCAGAGAGGATCTCCTCGGAGTGAGCGCCGACCACGACCACCACGTCATCCACCGGCCATCCCGACACCATCGCCACGACGTGCTCGAGCAGCGGCCGGCCTCGAAAAGCCAGAAGCTGCTTGGGGCTGCCGAGGCGGCGGGATCCGCCGGCGGCGAGGACGATGGCGGCGGTCTTCGGCACAGAGATGAGGGTACTGACCCCGCTTCCGGCTACCAGCTACCAGCAAACCCAAGACGCGATCTGGACCGATCGCGTCTTCGATCTCTGTCTGGCCGATTGCGAGTCGCTCACCGCAGCTTCCGGAATCGCGGGCAGCCGGTAGCGGGCAGCGCATTGCGCATTGCGCATTGCGGATTGCGCCTTCGGGGTCACCCCTCCTTCACAAGCCCGATGATCTTCGGGCGGGCCTCCTCGTAGGAGAACACCACCAGCCAGGCCGACTGATCGAGGCGCTCCGGACCGTGAACGTCCGCACCGATGGCGATCCAGTGGAAGTTGCTGAACTCGACCGGAACCACGGTCGACGGGACCGCGGTGCCGTCGTGGAACAGCTCCCGGTCGGGGTGATCGAAGGCGTCGAGCACACTGGTGGCGACCGCGAGGTCGAACGTGCCCGCGAAGTCGGGATACGCCGGGTTCCGACCCTTCCACAGGTGTGCCGCCGGGTCGTCCATGACCCCCGCCATCACCTCAGCGGGGAAGTGGACGAGCGGCGCGTGGTGTGACACGAAGAGTCCGTAGCGCGACACCAGATCGGTGAACTCCTGACGGGCGCGGAGACGGTCGACGAACTCGCGGACGACCGCGAGCGGCTCCGGGTCGTCGGCGAACCACGAGCGATCGACCTCCTCCGTGAGATGGAATGCCGGAACCCAGCCGTGGCGGTCCCCGAGGGCGATCTCCACCCACTCTTCCCCCTGCTCCTCGACCCGCCGGACGGCATCCAGGCCGCGGTCGGTGGCGAGCAGCCTCCCGACGATGGCGCCTCCGCCTGGTGCCTCCAGCACGTCGACCTTCCCGCCGTGGGCAACCATCACGACCGCCACTGCATGTGAATTGCGGCGCACAAACCGCGGGATTCCGCCGCGAAACGCGAAACCCAGGTTGAGCAGTCCGCCGAGCAGCAGCGACCAGAACACCGCCCCTCCCAGCAGCGCCAGGGGAACGCGAAGGATGTACAGCGATTGGAACACCGTTCCGAGCAGCACCTCGGTGCCTGCGGTCGGGTTGAGCCGGCCGAGCTCGGTCAGCGAAGGCGACGGAGGCGTCGTCGGGTCGATCGCCAATGCCCCGGTTCCGAGCTGGTCGGCGAGGGCCTCGTCGACCGTGATCGTGATCGTGCCCGTCGAGGTGTTCCCCGCCGAGTCGGCCACCGTGTACGGGAACGCGACTGTCCCGATCCAGTCACCCGGCGGCGTGAAGACCACCAGTCCGTCGACCAGGGAAACCCCGCCGACCTCGGCCGGGCCGGCGGAGGTGACCGTGAGCGCCCCGCCTTCGGGGTCGTTGTCGTTGCCGGCGGCGTCGAGCGCCACACCGCCCTCGGGAATCGTGTCCGCGGCGAGGGACACCGAGTCGTCGAAGACGACCGGAGGTTCGTCCACCAAGGGCGCGACCTCCCACAGGAAGCCGACCCTGGTCTGCTGATTCCTCGAGTCGGTCACCGTGACGAGCACGAAGCTCGTCCCGGAGGCGCCGATGGTTCCGCTGATCCGCCCGGTGGTCGCGCCAATCGTGACCCCGTCGGGCAAACCCGAGGCCTCGTAGGTGATCTCCAGCCCGTCCGGATGAGTTGCCCGGATCCCGAGTGACACCCGATCACCCACGACGTTCGTCTGGGCCGGCACGCCCTCGACCACCGGGAACCCCGGAGGCGACACGATCGTCCAGGTGAAGGACTTGGTCGTCGCCAGCGGCGGGGTGCCGTCGTCGGTGACGGTCAGCGTCACGGTGTACACGCCCGGGGCGGTCGCCGAACCGCTGATCTGGCCGGTCGTGGGCGAGATGGACATGCCCGCCGGAATCCCGGAGGCCGACCAGACAAGGGTGTCCCCGTCAGGATCCACGGCGCTCGCCGACACCGAAGCGCTCTCCCCGACCTCGGTGCTGCGGTCGCCGAGCCCCGAGAGCGTGGGCGGCCGGTTCGTGTCCCCGATCACCCACTGGAACGAGACGCCCGACGACAGGGGGGGAGAGCCGTCATCGGTTACCGTGATCGTCACGGCGTACCGATCACCGAGGGCATATCCGAGGGATCCGCCGATGGCACCGGTCGCAGAGTTGAGAGCGATACCGGGGGGAAGTCCCGACACCGCGAACGTCAGACCGTCGCCGTCGGGATCCGATGCGGCCACCTGCAGCGACACGACATCGCCTTCGGCGGTGGTCTGATCGCCCGGATTCTGCAGGGTGGGGGCGCGATTGGTGTCACCTACCGTCCACGAGAAGGACACCTCGCCGTACAGGCTCGGGATGCCGTTGTCCGTCGCCCGCACAGTGACCGTCCTGGTTCCCGCCGACGTGAA
>JAZDHM010000226.1:0-2369 GCA_043805935.1 Actinomycetota bacterium | reverse complement strand
GTCGCGTGAGAATTTCCACCACTTCTCGTCGCGAATGCGGCACACTGTGTGACAACAACCCGACCAGTGGGGAGGACCCATGGCCACAGCGAAGAAGCCGGCGGCGCGCAAGCCCGCGGCGAAGAAGAAGACCGCGGCGCGCAAGCCCGCGAAGAAGAAGACCGCGGCACGCAAGCCGGCAGCGCGCAAGCCCGCCGCTCGCAAGACTGCGGCACGCAAGCCGGCAAAGAAGAAGACCGCGGCACGCAAGCCCGCGGCCAAGAAGAAGACCGCGGCGAAGAAGCGCTAGCTCTCCGTCGCCTCGAGAACGAATACCGGGAGCGCACGTGTCGTGCGCTCCCGGTACGTCGTATAGGAGCGGTCACGCCTCTCGAACATCCCGGCGATCCCGCGCCGCTCCTCTCCGAACACCTCATGGGCGACGGCCGGCAGGACGTCTCGCCCGATCCTCACGATCGCCTCGGGGTGAACGCGCAGGTTGAGTGCCCACCCTGGGTCGCGCGGCTCGCCCGCATACGACCCGATGACGGCGGCACCGGCATCGAGTTCCAGGAAGTTGAGGGCGACCGTCCGGGGCTTTCCGCTACGCCGGCCCGTGGTCGTCAGGAGCAGTACGGGCCATGACCCCACCAGCGTCCCGATACGGCCGCCGAAGCGGCCGTACACCCGGCGGTGGAGGCGCCACAGCGCCCGCGTGAGCCGGTTGACCCGCACGGCCCTGGCCACGTTCAGGTCCCTCCCCGCCGCTCGGGGAGCGGTTTCAGGAGCGGTTCGGCCCTGATCGGGTCGCTCCTCATCGTGCCGGAAGGCTACCGACCTACGATGCATCCCGAGGAGGGAAATCCATGCTCGACCGTTTCCCGGTGTTCGCCGTCCTGCCGTCATCGGATGTGGCGCGGGCTCGTGCCTGGTACCACGACCACCTCGGGATGGACCCCGCCAAGGAGGACCCAGGCGGCCTGTGGTACTCCTGCGCCACAGACACGTGGTTCGTCGTCACCCGCAGCGCATTCGCCGGGACCGCGCGGAACACCGCTGCTAGCTTCCAGGTGACCGGGATCCGCGACCCGATGGCCGAGATGCGTCGGCGCGGCGTGGTGTTCGAGGACTACGACCTCCCCGACTTCAAGACGGTCGACGGGCTATTCACCTGGGGACCGTTCACGGCCGCATGGTTCAAGGACGCCGATGGCAACATCATCGAGATGACCGAGGTCGCCTCGGAGCAATGATCGCCCGCGCCGGTACCGGAGTCTGCATCGCCGCATTCCTGGTAGCGGCCGTCGCGTGCTCCGGCCCGGCGGCGCCTCCGACGCTTGCCGATGAACTGGCGGTCGACGCCGGAACCGTCACCACTGCCATCGCTGGCCTGCAAGACGCGCTCGATCACCGCTACGACGCCCTCTCCCAGCTCTACACCCAGATCACCAACATGCGGCTGGGGGAAAGTGTCGCGGTGGCGCTCGACAAGGCGTCGCGGGTGCCAACCGACGCCGAGACACAGCCGACGCTCGATCGCTACCTGGCGTTCGGCGATGAGGTGCTCGGTGCCCTGGGCGACCTCGACGCCGCGATCGCCACCCGGAACGTGGAGGCGGCAGCCATTGCCGCCGCCTCCATCGATGCCGCTGCCGGCTCGCTGGCCACCACCGTCGATGCCGACTTGTGCGCCGTGGCGGTGCCCCCGTCTTCCCAGGACCTCTGCACGCTGCCGGAACCGGTGGGTGACTACGAGAGCGCGGTCGCGACCGTGTTCCTCGACTTTGTCGCCGCGTATCGCCCGCTGCTGCGACTCCCCGACGCCTTCGGGGACGTGGTGCGCGGCGCGGTGCTCGCCCATCAGGCACCCGAGGTCGTCGACATGCTCGATGGCGTCGCCTCCCGACTCGGCGCGCTGACGCCGGATCAGCCACATGTGGCCGTGCACCAGGCACTCGTCGAGTTCATCGCCGCGATCCGCGCCCGCTGGGCGGAGGTCGACCCGCAACGGACGGACACCCTCCTGGCACGAGTCCTCACCGCAGACCTGTTCGACATCACGTGCACGTCCGCCGACGACCTCGCCGTCGCCCGATCCCTCCTCCTCGGGGCGGTACCCGACTCGGCCATTCCGGCGATCACCGGGGTGCTTTTCGACGACCCCGACACCGGCTGCGTGGATCGTTGACCGACACCGCAGTCATCAGACGGGACATCCGGACGCTGATCGCCCGCGACCCGCGCCTCGATCCAGGCGGGCCGGTGATGATCGAGAGGCTCGAGCCCGGATTCGCCGGGATGATCCACCTCATCCTCGGCCAGCAGGTGTCGATCGAGGCTGCCGACGCGATGTACCACCGGCTCGAGGCCCTCGGACCGGTCACTCCCGA
>JAZDHM010000225.1:0-4000 GCA_043805935.1 Actinomycetota bacterium | reverse complement strand
CGGCGTGCTCGGCATCGAGTTCATGGGGGCGGCGCAGGCGCTCGACTTCCGCGACTTCAGTCCGGGCACAGGTGTGACCACCGCCAGAGAGGTCATTCGCCGTCACGTGGACCATCTCGACGTCGATCGACCGCTTCACGCCGACCACAACACGATGAAGGAACTGGTCGAGTCCGGCGAGATCCTGGAGGCCGTGGAAGAGGCCGTCGGAAGCCTGGGCTAGTTCCGGCGGAACTCCGATCGGCGGAGGCCAGGAAGCCGGAGACCCGGCACGGCAAATCGCCGCAACGGTGGAGCGGCTGGCGCGATCAGAGACACGGGTCGGCGAATCTCGACGTTCCGACGCGAGGTGTGATCCGCGGCGCCGAGGTCGAGCGAGTGCGACGATGCGGGGTACCCCTCCAACCCGTGCACCTATCCGGGCCGCGGCCACAGTCACTGTCCCCCATGGCGGTCACGGTCGCTGACGGGCTCGGGCGCGTGAGGCGCGTCACCGGGGCCGCCACCACGCGCCTGCGCGGGCGATCGGTCTGGCACCGCGGCCGACGACGTCGACTTCGTCTTCCTTCGGGCCTCATTGACCGACACCGACGCCAAGGTCTGGGAGCGGGAGCGATCGGCCTTCGTGCTGTTCGCCTCAGACGAGTACTGGCAGGTGCTGACGAGGCTCGGCTGAGGGGTGGAGGCGTCAGGCCGACTTCCATACACGGTACGTGGGAGGCCATTCGCCGCGGAACCGGTACTTGGCATGCATCGCGGACCGAAGGTCGATCCGGAACAGCGCATGGTCGTCGGGCACGTGCTCCAGGTGGTAGTCGCCAACCGCGGCGGCCCGAACCGCCTCGTCGCGGACCATCTGGGCGACGCCGGTGATGTGGAATTCGTCGTCGACATCCTCGGGGGAGAAGGTGTGAATCGCCACCCGACCGTCTCGGATCAGGTCGACGTACTTGGGCGTGCCGGTGACGATGAACATGACCAGATCGTCACCGCTGAGAAACGGGCAGATCGGGTGGACGCGGGGGGCCCCGTCGGCACGCACCGTCGCCAGGTAGCCCAGTCCGGGACCGTACTGATGCAGGAGCTGGCGACCGGCCTCAGCGAGCTCGGGTTGCTCGGCGGCGAACCGGCTCCAGGTGGCCATGAGCGATTCTCGCCCCAGCCCGCCCGCCCACGCAAGAGCCGCGTGCCGAGGTGCAACCCTTCCAACGGGCAGGTGAGGAACCCCTGGGTATCCGCGACCCGGCCGGGCGGCCGGCGCCGAGACACGACCGGGCACAGGCCGCCGGCACCGCTAAGGTCAAACGGGTCGGATCGATCTTCACCATTCTGAGGGGGTTCCCGTGACGAGTCAGCATGACCTCGAGCTCGTCGCCGCCGTCGAGCCGACCGTCGAGCGGCTCATGGCGGAGCACCGGGAGCGCCGCGAGCAATGGTATGCCCACGAGTACGTTCCCTGGGAGCGGGGCCGCTCGTACGTCGCCGACCCTTGGGACGAGAGCCAGGCGACCCTGGCACCCGAGGTGCGCACCTCCCTGGTGCTGAATCTGCTCACCGAGGACAACCTGCCCTACTACCACGCCGAGATCTCCGGGCACTTTCCCGAGGATTCGGCTCTTCAGCGGTGGACGCATCTGTGGACGGCCGAGGAGGCGCAGCACTCGATCGCCCTGCGGTCGTACCTGCTCACTTCACGCAACTGCGATCCACGCGGGCTCGAGGACGACCGTCTCTCGACGATGGAGCAGGGCTACAACACGGGGCGCGACTCCCTGTCCGACCTGTTCGTGTACACGTCGGCCCAGGAGCTGGCGACCCGGGTGAGCCACCGCAACGCCGGGGTGCTTGCCGATGACGAGGTGGCCTACCGGATCATGGCCCGTATCGCGACCGACGAGAACCATCACTACCTGTTCTACCGGGGTGTCGCCTCCGCCCTGATCGAGCAGGAGCCCTCGACCATGATCGAGTCGATCCATCGGGTGTTCACCAGCTTCGCGATGCCCGGGACCTCGATTCCCGGGTTCGTGCGGCGCGCCGTCGAGATGGCAAGGGCCGGGGTCTACAACCTCCGCATCCACCATGACCGCGTGCTGTTGCCCCTGATCCGCGACTGGGGAGTCGAGCAGATGACGGGGCTCAGCTCGCGGGCGAAGGAGTTGCAGCAGAAGATCATGGAGCTGCCCGCCCAGGTCCTGCGCAAGGCGGAAGTGTTCGAGCGCCGAATCGGGACGGCGACAGCATGAGGCGTCAGCCTCGATAGGTGGCCACCCAGGCGGTGATCGCCGAGAAGTGGATGGCGGCGGCGGCGATCACGAGCACGTGGAACGCCTCGTGGTACGAGAACACCCTGGGCCACAGGCGCGGCCGGCCGGTCACCAGGAACACCATGCCGACGGTGTAGAGCACCCCGCCGAGGCCGATCATCATCAGCGCCGTCCACGGGAGCCGGTGGGCGAGTGGCCACAGGAGGAGGAGCGCCAGCCAGCCCTGGGTGGTGGAGAGCGCCACCGAGATCCAATGCTTGGGTTCCTTGGTGAGGGCCTTGTGGAGCGCGCCGAAAGCGACGATGCCCCACTGCACGCTCAGGGTCGCCCACCGCATCCATCCGTCGAGGACGATCGCTGCGATCGGGGTGAAGGTCCCGGCCACCAGCACGTGGATCATCGTGTGGTCGAGGCGCTGCATCCGTTTCTTCCATACGGTGCCCCAGGGGATCGAGTGATAGAGCGTGCTGGTGGTGAACATCGTCACCAGGCTCAGGCCGAAGATGAACAGCGAGAGCCGCCGCCACGTTCCGCCGTAGCCGAGGGTCAGCAGCACGATTGCGCCGATCAGGGAGATCATCGCCGCCGAACCATCCAGGAAGCCTCGGACGGGATGGGTCATCTTGCCGAGGCGGATTCGTTCGTGGGCTTCCACATCGGGCACGGTAGCGGCGGACCCCACCTAACGAACGGACTGCGGTTCACCCGCCGATGTAGGACATCTCGACCTTCTCCCATCCGGCGGTTGCCGCCGAGCGGATCTCCGAGTACCGGTCGACGCGTCGGCCCCATAGGGAGGAAATCGCCTCGGTGATGGCGTCGTCGTCGGCACCATCACGCAGCATTGCCCGCAGATCGTGGCCCCCGGTGGCGAACAGGCAGGTGTAGAGGGATCCCTCCGCCGAGAGCCGGGCGCGGGTGCATCCGCCGCAGAATGGCCGGGTGACCGAGGCGATCACCCCGATCTCCCCGGACCCATCGATGTAGCGGTAACGGGTGGCCACCTCACCGGGGTAGTTGGGGGCGACGGGCTCGAGGGGCATCACGGCGGAGATCGCCGCGATCACGTCGGCTGCGGGAACCACGTCGTCGAGGCGCCAACCGTTGGTGTGCCCGACGTCCATGTATTCGATGAAGCGCACGATGTGCGGGGTCGTCTTGAAGTGCCGGGCGAGGGCGACCACCTCATGGTCGTTTACTCCTCGTTTGACCACGACGTTCACCTTCACCGGGCCGAGGCCCGCGGTGGCAGCGGCCTCGATGGCGTCCAACACCTTGGCCACCGGGAACCCGACGTCGTTCATCTTCATGAACGTGGCGTCGTCGAGCGAGTCCAGGCTCACCGTGACGCGGTCGAGGCCTGCGGCCGCCAGCGCCGCCGCCTTGCGCTCGAGCAGCGAGCCGTTGGTGGTGAGGGTCAAGTCCTCGACCCCGTCGATGGCCGCCAGCATCGCCACCAGCTGCTCCACGTCCTTGCGCAACAGCGGCTCCCCCCCGGTGAGTCTGACCTTGTGGACCCCGAGGCCGGCGAACAGGCGGGTGAGCCGGGTCATCTCCTCGAAGCTGAGCAGCAGCTCCCGGGCGAGGAACTCGTGGTCGCGGCCGAACACCTCCTTGGGCATGCAGTACGTGCAACGGAAATTGCAGCGGTCGGTGACCGAGATCCGCAGATCGTGCAGCGGCCGGCCAAGGGTGTCGCGCGGAGTCATGACCGGGGAGTATGGCGTATTCGC
>JAZDHM010000224.1:0-6906 GCA_043805935.1 Actinomycetota bacterium | reverse complement strand
GGGCTCGGCGAGCCAGTCGGCGTTGACCCACACCGCGTCTTGCAGCATGGCCGTACCGATGTCGTTGAAGTCGATGACGTTCAGGTCCTCCGGCGTGTAGAGCGCTCCGGTGTCGGGGTTGGTCGCCTCGAGCACCTGGGCGTACTCGTTGTACGTCATCGCCTCGGCGGCGTCGATCTGGTCAGTGAGCAGGAGGGACATGTCGAACGGCTGCTGGACGATCTCACCGACGGTCACGTCGAACAGCTCGATCGCCGCCGTCAGTTCGAATTCGTTTCCGAATCCCCACGTCCCGACCTTCTTGCCCTCCCAATCGGTCGGCGCGGTGATCCCCGAGTCGGCCCACGACACCTCGAGAGTGCCGGACCGCTGGAACACCTGCCCGATGTCGACCAGGTTGGCGCCCTCCTCGTTGGAGACCAGGGCCTTGGGCACCCAGGCGAGACCGAACTCGGCCTGGCCCGAGGCCACCACCTGCTGCGGCACGATGTCCACCGCGCCCTGCCGGATCGTCAGATCGAGACCCTCATCCGCGTAGTAGCCCTGATCCACTGCGGCGAAATACCCGGCGAACTGTGCCTGTGTCACCCATTGGAGCTGCAGCGTGACCGGGGTCAACGGCGCCGCCGTCGACGACGACTCGCTGGTGTCGTCTCCGCACGCCGCGGCCAGCAATGCCAACGCCAATGTCAGGGACAGGAGCGCAGCGAACCGCCTCCTCCTCGTTTTCACCTTCGTGTACCTCCTCCAGGAACCGGAACCCCGGCTCGGTTGACCGGGGAGAGTACGCGAACGGGCGGCGGTGCGCGCGCGAGAGAGTTACCAGTCGCCCGTTGCCCGTCGCCCGTCGCCTGTCGCCCGTCGCCCGTCACCCGTCACCAGCAATGCGTATTGCGTCTTGCGCATTGCGTATTGCGCATCGCGCATCGCGCATTAGCGCCGCCAAGTCGGCCGGCCAAGAGTGCCCGCTAGCTCAAAGCTCTGCCCTCAGCGACGCGTGCCATGGGATCACCAGGCGCTCCACGGCCACGATCACCAGGTAGAGGACGATGCCGGAGAAGGAGGCGACCAGGATCGCCGCCCATGCCTCGGAGAAATGGAAGAGCGCTGCCTGCTGACTGATGTAGACGCCCAGGTTGGTGCGCGTTCCCCCGAAGTACTCCGAGACGATGGCGGCGATGACGCTCAGCGTGGTCCCCACCTTGAAGGCGCCGAACACGTAGGGGAGGGAATTGGGGATACGCACTTTCCCCTGCAGGTCGCGGGGCGTGGCCCCGTAGGACTCCATGAGCTCGAGGAACCCGGGGTCCACCTCCCTGAGGCCGCGCACCATGTTGATCATCACCGGGAAGAAGACCACCAGCGCCACCACCGTTGCGCCGGGCCAGATGCTGGTGATCGGGAACCAGTTGTTCATGATGGGGGCCAGGGCGATGATCGGAGTGGAGTTGACCGCGATGGCGAACGGCATCATCGCGTCACTCACCAGCCGCCACCGCGAGGTGAGCAAGGCGACCAAGACCCCCGCAGTGGCGCCGATCGCAAAGCCGAGCATGGCCTTGCGCATGGTCAGCCATCCGGCCGGCACGACCACCGAGAACTTGTCGACGAACGCCGCAGCGATCTGGGTCGGCCGGGGGAGGAGGAACTCCCGGATGTCGAACACCCGTACCGCCAGTTCCCACAGCACCAGGCCTCCGAGGAATATCAGGGCGGCCGGGACGTAGCGGCGGATCCGGGTGCGCACTCCGCCGGTCCGGCCCGGCGCCGGTGGCGCCTCGATCATGCCGCCCCGACCCGGCGAAGCGCCTCACGCACCTCGGTCATCTTCTCGTAGAAGCGCGGGTTCTCCCGGGTCTCGTCGGAGCGGGGCTGAGGCAGGTCCACGTCGACGATGCTGGCGATCCGCCCTGGGCGGGGAGACATCACCACCACCCGCCGCGACAGGAACACCGCCTCCGGGATCGAGTGGGTGACGAACACGACGGTGGTACCGGTCTTGGACCAGATGCGCAGCACCTCGGCCTGCATCCGCTCCCGGGTCATCTCGTCGAGTGCGCCGAACGGCTCATCCATCAGCAGGATCGACGGCTGGAACGACAACGCCCGGGCGATCGCAACCCGTTGCTGCATGCCCCCGGACAGCTGATACGGGTAGTGGCCGCCGAACTCGGAGAGCTGTACGAGGTCGAGCATCTGCTTGGCGGTGGCCTCGCGGTCCGCCTTCTCCCGGCCCATCACCTCGAGGGGGAGCTCGACGTTGTGCAGCACGGACCGCCACTCGAACAGGGTCGCCTGCTGGAAGACCATGCCGTACTCGCGATCCAGCCTGGCCTGATGGGCGGTCTTGCCATTGACCCGGATCGTTCCCGCACTCGGCTCGAGCAGGTTGCCGATGAGCCGCAGGAGGGTGCTCTTCCCGCATCCCGAGGGACCGATCAGGGAGACGAACTCGCCGCGTCCCACTTCGAGATCCACGTTCGCCAGCGCGTCGACCCGGCCGGCCGCGCTGTCGAAGGTCTTGGACACACGCGAGACGGCGACGGCGGGGGCCATGGCGGGTGAGGTTATCGCCGCCATGGCGCGCCTGCCCTGGAGCGACGGCAGGCGCCGTGGCCGGGGTCGCCTCTCCGGCGTGCGATGACGCCGCCTGGCTCACCGGCGTGGTCATCGACGTCGACGGCGGGTACGCGCTGGGTCTCGGGTAGGAGCGCTCCCTCTCCCCGACCCGCCGCTGGCTATCTTCACTCCATGCCCCCGTCGTGTCCCGGATGCGGCCACGAAGCATCGACGGAGGCGCTCTTCTGCCCGGAGTGCGGCCGCGCCATGCAGTTCGAGCCGCACCCAACGCGGCGTGCCGAACCGCGCCAACCGCGCGGCCGAGGATCATCGGGCTTCGTGTCGGATCTCGAGATGGCGTCCGAGGGCTCGCCCATCCGACCGCGCCCGGCGGCGCAGGTGGCGCGCCGGCCGTTGAGCTTTCCGACGACGCTCGGGGTCGTGATGACGATGGGTGGGTCGCTGCTGGCGGCGATCGGGTGCCTGGCGTTGACCATCCCCGCGGACCCGGTGACCGTGTTCGGGTTCGGGGCCGGCCGGACGCTCCCCTTGATCGCCGGTGGACTGCTCCTCGGCCTCGCCTTGCTGGGCCGGTTCTCCCCTTCCCGTTTCTTACGGGCGGCGATCGCTATGGGGGCGGTGGCGATCGCCACGCTCGCGGTGATCGACACCCGCCGTCTCGGTGAGATTCCCCGGGGGGCGGGCATGGGGATCACGCTGGTCGGAGCGATCGTCACCTTGGCCGGCACGTTCCTGCGCGAAGAGCGATAGGTTTCCTCCCCCTGAGGTGTCACCGCCCGGAGGGCGGTGACGGAGGGGGTCTCGCCCCCTGACGCGCCGGGCCGCCTCCCCCAAGCCGCCCGCCGATATCCTCGCCGGGTGTTCGAACCGATCACCACCGCCCGCCTCGTCATCCGCCCGATGCGTCCCGACGACGCCGAGAGCCTGTGGCTGCGCCGCAACGACCCTGAGGTGGCGCGGCTACAGAACTGGGCGATCCCGTTCCCGCGGGAACGCGCCGTCGAGATCGTTGCCGAGGTGGCCGCCATGGACGGCCCCGCCAACGACGATTGGTGGATGGCGGCGATCACCGATCGTGCCACCGGTGAAGTGATCGGCGACCTCGCGGTCCATCTCACTTGGGGCGGCCGCTCGGCGGAGATCGGCTACACCCTGGCGCGCGCCCATTGGAGCAAGGGGTATGCGATCGAGGCGGTGGAGGCTCTGGTGGTGTACCTGTTCGAGGTGCTCGGCGTGAGCCGGCTGTCCGGGACGCTCCATCCCGACAACCGAGCCTCGGCGATGGTGCTGGAGCGCACCGGCTTCCTCTTCGAAGGTCACACTCACGACTCGTATTGGGTGGGCGACGAGGTGTCCGACGACTGGCTGTACGGCATGACCAGGGCGGACTGGGTGGCGTGGCGGGACCGCCCCCGCACTCCTCCCGACGACGTCCGCCTCGTGGAGCTCACCCCGGACACCCTGATGGACGTGTACCGCCTGGCCACCCACAAGAGCCAGGAGTCGTTCGTGGCCCCGATGCCCAAGTCCCTCGCCCAGGCGTTGGTCCCGCCCCTCGAAGACGGCCATCCGCTCAAGCCCTGGTATCGGGCGATCGAAGCCGACAGCGCCCTCGCCGGGTTCGTGATGCTGGCGCTGAGCGATGACCACCTGGCCGAGCCGTATCTGTGGCGGCTGCTCATCGATCGGATGCACCAGCGGCGCGGCATCGCCGGCCGGGCGCTCGACCTGGTCGAGGAGGAGATGCGGGCCCGGGGTGTCATCGCCATGCTGGTGAGTTGGGTGGACGGCAGGGGCTCCCCGGCCCCGTTCTACGAGACCCGCGGGTACGCCCGCACCGGCGAGGTCGAGGACGGCGAGGCGGTAGCCCGCAAGGCGTTGTGACCATCGCGGCGCGACAGGAATCGGGGTTCCTCGTTCTCGCGCGTGCCCCAGAGCTAGGTCAACTGGTCGAACAGCCTCCACGATGGCCCGTCCAGAGGTGACATGACGCGCGGTCCGGCGTTCCCGAACGTCACCGCGGCCACCCGGAGCGTGGGGTTGACCGCGACGAAGCTTGCCCCGCCATAGGTGCCGCCGTTGTGCCACACCGTTCCCCTCAGGCGGCGGGGCGGGGTGGGGCGCACGTGCCAGCCCAGGCCCATTCCGCTGATCCCGAATCTCCCGCGGCAGACCGGTTCCCGAGCCAGGTCGAGGGCTGCGCCGAGGGTGCCCGACGGAGGGTCGATGCACGCTGTGGCGAAGGTGAGCATGTCGGGGAGCGTCGAGCGGAGGGCGCCCGCCCCAGCGAGGGCGCCGAAGTTCCAGGGAGGAGTGGGCCTCTTCTTGCGGAAGCCCGGCATCGGATCCGCGCCGCCGGCCGAGGTGGCCGTCATTCCCAGCGGTGCGAGGATGCGTTCGGCCACGAGCGCCTCGTAGGTGGTGCCGGCCGCCCGGGCGAGCAGGTGGCCGAGCAGACCCACCCCGTAGTTGGAGTACCGCATCTTCTGCTTCCGAGGCCGAGCCATCTTGGGTCCGAGGACGTCCCACACGTCGTCCTCCGTGAGGAGCGCGTAGGGGTCGCCACTCCCCCTGATCCGCCGCATCCAGGCGAGGGGGATCCGGGGCAGGCCGGCGGTGTGGGTCGCCAGGTCGGTGAGGGTCGGTTGATGGTCGGAAGCGGGCAGTCGGTTTGCCACCTCGGCGGGGGCGAAGCGACCGATTGGGTCGTCGAGGCCGACTTCGCCGCGCACCGACATCTCGGCGAGCAGGATGCCGGTGAAGACCTTGGTGATCGACCCGATCTCCCATCGAAGGGCTCCCGGGTCGAGTGCATCGCCGATCGTCCCCAGCCCGGCCATCTCGATCTGGTCACCGGCGAGGGTGCCGACTCCGATGGCGGGGATCCTCCGCAGCACCCGATCGAAAGGAGCGACGTCCACGAGGGCGATTATCGCTGTCCCCGTTGGGAGGCCAGGAACCGCGACGTGGATGAATGGGCGACATCTGCTTCTGGCAACGGGAAACGGGAAACGGTGGCCGCCCAAGGCGGCCACCGTCGCGTAGTCTTGTTCTTCCCGCGTACCGAAGGAGATCTCGTCCATGGCCAACATCGTGCGAGCCGCCCTCGTCCAGGCCTCCTGGACCGGCGACCAGGAGTCGATGATCACCAAGTCGATCGACCTGGCGAAGAAGGCCGCCAAGGACGGCGCCAAGGTCCTGTGCTTCCAGGAGCTGTTCTACGGCCCCTACTTCTGCCAGGTACAGGAGAACGAGCATTTCGAGTACGCCGAGCCGATCCCCGACGGACCTACCACCAAGAGGATGCAGAAGCTCGCCAAAGAGACCGGCATGGTGCTCATCGTCCCCATGTTTGAGATGGAGCAGGAGGGCTTCTACTACAACACCGCTGCGGTGATCGACGCCGACGGCACCTACCTCGGCAAGTACCGCAAGACCCACATCCCCCACGTCAAGGGGTTCTGGGAGAAGTTCTACTTCCGTCCCGGCAACGTGGGCTATCCGATCTTCGACACCGCGGTGGGACGGATCGGGGTGTACATCTGCTACGACCGCCACTTCCCCGAGGGCTGGCGGGCGCTCGGGCTGGCGGGGGCAAAGATCGTGTTCAACCCGTCGGCGACCAGCCGGGGACTGTCGATGTATCTGTGGAACCTGGAGCAGCCGGCGGCGGCGGTCGCCAACGAGTACTTCATCGGGGCGATCAACCGCGTCGGGATCGAGCCACTCGGCGACGACGACTTCTACGGCTCCACCTACTTCGTCAACCCGCGCGGCCAGAAGGTGGGCGACGCCGCGGGTGACAAGAACGACGAGGTGATCGTGCGCGACCTCGACCTGGACCTGATCGAGGAGGTCCGCCAGCAGTGGGCCTTCTACCGCGACCGCCGTCCCGACGCCTACGGCCCGCTGGTGCAGGCCTGATGGGTAAGCACGACGACCTGCTGAAGCGGCACAAGGCGGTCCTGCCCGCCTGGATCGCCCTCTACTACGAGCACCCGATCTCGCTGGTCGATGGCGATGGGCGCCGGGTGGTGGACGCCGAAGGCAACGAGTACCTCGACTTCTTCGGCGGGATCCTCACCACCATGACCGGGTACAAGACCCCCGAGGTGGTCAAGGCCATCCAGGAGCAGGCGGCGAAGATGCTCCACACTTCGACCCTGTACCTGATCGAGGGGCAGATCCAACTCGCGGAGAGGATCGCCGGGCTGTCGGGAATCCCCGATGCCAAGGTGTTCTTCACCAACAGCGGCACCGAGGCCAACGACACCGCCCTGCTCCTGGCCACTGCCTACCGGCAGTCGAACCAGGTGCTGGCGATCC
>JAZDHM010000223.1:0-11539 GCA_043805935.1 Actinomycetota bacterium | reverse complement strand
TGTGAGCGCACCGCGCCGGCTGGCTGCTGCCGCCCTCGTCCTCTCGATGATCGCCGCGGCGTGCGATGCCGCCGCCCCGGCGACCACCACCACGTCGTCGACCACCAGCACCCCGGTGGCCACCACCCTCGGGGACCGCCTCACCCTCCAACCCAATGGAATCGCCTTCATCGTCCAGGGCCAGCACGGACCCTACGTGGAGGCCTTGCAGTTCTACCTGATCTGCACCGGCCACGGCGAGCCGGTGCCGGGACTGGGCACGGTCGGGGTCGATGGCTCGTTCGGCCCGATCACCGCCGATGCCGTGGCGTACTACCAGGCGGAGCTGCGCCGGGTGCCGTCGGGGGACCCGGACGAGGCGACCTTCGCCTCACTGGCGCGGGATTGCTCGGACGATCGCACCCTCACCTTCCCGACGGGCGAGGTCACAACCTCGATCGCCGGCAACGCCGCTGCCGGTGACGACGAGGTGTTCGCCTTCGAGAGCGGGGACGGCCAGGTGCTCGCGTTGACGGTCGTCGATGGCATGGTGACGATCGCGGTGCTCGACGCCGCCGGCACCGAGGTCGACCCGACGGCAGCAGAGGACCAGTTCCAGTACGAATTGCCTGCCGCCGCCACCTACTCGGTCCGCGTGTCGGCGTCGGTTCCCACGTCGTTCCAGATCGACGCCCAGGTTCGTTCGCCGAACGTGGTGGCCTCGGAATTCGGGCCGATGGTCCTGAAGTCGGACGGGCTCGGCGTCGCCACCTTCGGCGACGACCCGGTAAACACGGTGGCCGTGATCTCACTGCTGCTCGGGACAGCGACCGTCGACACCGGATGGCAGGAGGGGATTTCGGGGTGCACCGGCAAGAACCGCCATCTGACGTGGCTGATCCAGGGCGACCCCAACGGCTCGGACCACCCGGCCGTCCTGATCGTCGACCTCACCGACACCGGCGGCACGCCGTACTTCTCGCAGTACGCGTATCGGTCCTACGACCTCCCCGCCCTGGATCCGATCGCCCAGGGGTTGGCCACCGCCGACGGGGTGAGCATCGGCTCGACGTTGCAGGAGTTTTCCGATGCCTACGGCGACCCGACCTTCATCGATGCCGTGCGCGGCCTCGCTCGCTTCGACGATGAGATGCTGGTGGGGATCGACGTGGTGGGCGGCGACAACCCCGATGCCGCCGCATCCCGGATCTGGTACATCGGGGCCGGCTCCGACGGGTGCGCCGACTTCTCCCAGTAGGACTGCGCTGCCCCATCCGGGCGCCCGCCCGATACGCTGATCGATCCGATGTACCACAGCACCCTCGACCGTGACCTTGTCTCCCCCGCCCTCGTCGTGGCGTTCGAGGGGTGGGTGTCCGCAGGCGCCGCGGGCACGGTGACGGCCGCCCACCTCGCCGGGGATGCCGACGTCGTGGTTCGATTCGAGTCGGACCTGCTCTACGACTACCGGGTGAACCGGCCGATCCTCGAGTTCACCGAGGGGATCATCGGAGCCGTCGAGTGGCCCGAGGCGGTGATCCGGCTTCGCAACGCCGGCCAGCGCGACCTGCTCGTGCTCTCCGGCCCCGAGCCCAACTGGAACTGGCAGGCGTTCGCTCACGCGGTGGCCGACCTGGCCACCGAGGTGGGGGTGGTGGAGCAGGTGTCCCTTGGCGGCATCCCGTGGGCGGCCCCGCACACCCGGCCGACGATCCTCACGACGACGGCGTCACGGCCCGACCTGCTGGGCGGCGACGCCAACTACCCGGCGGGGCTGCTGCGGGTGCCGGCGTCGGCGGCCACAGTGATCGAACGGGCCGTCGCGGAACGCGGCATACCCACGGTCGGCTTCTGGGCGCGGGTGCCCCACTACGTCGCCGGGGTGTACCACCCGGCCGTGGTCGCCCTCGTGGAGCACGTGGCCCGCCACCTGGGGATCGAGGTTCCCCTCGGCTCACTCGTCGACGATGCGGCCACCCAGCGCCGCGAGCTCGACTCGGCTCTCGAAGACCAGCCGGCGGTCGCCCAGGTGGTGGAACAGCTCGAGGCCCTGTACGACCGCGCCGGCGAGGTCGCCACCGGGGAGGAGATCGCGGCGGAGATCGAACGGTTCCTGCGCGACCGCACCCCCGGCGACGACTGAGATGCAGCCGACCGACCCGGTGTCCTCGACCAGGTCTCGGCTGAGACGGGCGGCCTGGATGATGGCTGTCGCCCTCGTGGCGATCACCCTGACCCGGCCGGCGGGAGCGGACATCCCGCCGCGTTCGTTCACCATCGCGGCGGCGGGCGACATCATCCCCCACGGCATGCTCGTGGCCCACGCCGCCCTGCCCGGCGGCGGATGGGACTTCACCTCCATGGAGGCGCCGATCCGACCGTGGATCGCCGATGCCGACCTGGCGATCTGCCACTTCGAGGGGACACTCAGCGAGACCGACACCGGGATCTCGGGGTACCCCCGGTTCATCGGCCCGCGGGAGATGGCCGACGCCATCGTGTCCGCCGGATGGGACGGGTGCTCGACCGCCAGCAACCACGCCATGGACGGGAACGCCGACGGGGTTTCCCAGACGCTCGACGTGTTCGACCAGGTGGGGCTCGGCCATGCCGGGACCGCCCGGTCCGCCGATGAGCGCATGCCCACCTTCTACGACGTGAACGGCGTGAAGGTCGCCCACATCTCGTACACCTACGGGACCAACGGCATCCCGCTGCCCGATGGCCGTCCCTGGGCGGTGAACGTGATCGACACGGAGGCGATCCTCGCCGACGCCGCCTGGGCGAGGGCCCAGGGCGCGCAGTTCGTGATGGTGTCACTCCACTGGGGCGAGCAGTATCAGGTGGAGCCCACCTCGTTCCAACGGCAGATCGCCGCGGCCGTGCTCGCCTCGCCGAACGTGGACATCATCATCGGGCACCACGCACACGTCGTGCAGCCCATCGAGATGATCAACGGCAAGTACGTCGTGTACGGGGTCGGCAACCACCTGTCCAACCAGTTCACCCGATGGGGCCCGCCGTACTTCGCCACCGACGACGGGCTGCTGGTGCGGATCCGGGTGTCGGAGCGGCCGGACGGGACCTTCGGCGTCGACGGGCTCGACCTCACCCCGACCTGGGTCAGGTACCCCGACTACCAGGTGTACGCCGTCGGCGATGCCCTCCTCACCGAGGCCGGCCCGGCGGACGTGCTGCAGGCGTCGCTGGAGCGGACGCTCGGCAGGGCGCTGTCACTCGCCCCGCCGGGGGTCGAGGTCACCGGGTCCCCCTGGCCGGATGCCTGGTGCGGATCGAGACGAGCGACGATCACCGGGACGGGTGACGCCGACACGATCACCGGGACTGCCGGGGACGACGTGATCGCCGCCGGCGCCGGGAACGACTTCGTCGACGGGGGCCCGGGCCAGGACGTGATCTGCGGGGGCGACGGCACCGACGCCATCGACGGAGGGCCGGGCCGTAACCGGCTCTTCGGCGGCGACGGCAACGATCTTCTCACCGGAGGGCGGCTCGACCTGCTGGTGGGGGGTGACGGGTGGGATGCCTGCTCCGGGGCAGCCCTCCTGAGAGACTGCGACCGCTAGGTGACGTTCCTCGCCGCCCGGTACCACCAATGGCACCAGGGGCCGGTCAAGGCGATCGCCACGACCGGGGACCGCATCGCCACCGGGGGCGCCGACGGCGCCGTGCGCGTCATGACCCTGGCGGGCGACCATGTCGGCACCTCCACACTGGATTGCCCGGTCAACGGCGTGGCCATCGACGGCACGGGCAGGGTGGCGATCGCCGCCAAGGACGGATCGGTCCGCGTGTTCGACCCGGCCGTTCGCCGCACCTACGTCGTCGGCGAGCACGACCACTGGGTGATGTCCGTGGCCTGGTCCGGCGACGGGCGATGGATCGCCTCCGGGTCCGAGGACGGGACGATCGGGCTGTGGGAACCGGAGGGCGCCGGGGTCCGCCGCGTCGTCCTCGGCCGTCCGGTGAACTCGGTCCACTGGCGGGGTGACCTGATCGCCGCCGGGTCCGGCGACCGCAACGTGTACCTCACCGACGGGGACGGGACCCTTCGCCGCATCCTCGAGGGCGCCACCCAGATGCTGTGGTCCGTGCGGCTCTCCCCCGATGGCGCACGCGTGGCCTGGACTGGGCGCGACCGCCACCTGCGCATCGCCCCGGTCGATTCCGGTGAGCCAGTCGGGGTCCCCGCGCACACTGCCCAGGTTTGGTCGGTGTCGTGGCACCCGGATGGGGACCGACTCGCAACGGCATCCGCCGACGGGACCGTCGCCTTGTGGACCCCGGACGGGGCGCCGATCGAGCGCGTCCCGGTCGGGGCGTGGGCCCGCGGGGCCGAGATGCGGGGAGAGACGCTCTTCGTGGCTACCGAGACCGGCGACGTCGTCGCCTTCGATGACGACCACCTCAGCCCGCGGCGCCCGGCCGCGGTGGAGGTTGCGGCCGCCCCCGACGCCTGCTCGCACTGGGACCCATCGTTCCTCGAAACCGACAAGCGCGGCTGCGAGGAGTGCGATGCCACCCAGGAGCTGCGCCTCTGCGTCACCTGCGGCCACGTCGGTTGTTGCGAGAGCCAGCTGGCTCATGGCACCAAGCACTGGGAGGCCACCGGCCATCCCAACACCGTCCCGGTGGGGGCCGCGCCGTTCCGCTGGCGGTGGTGCTACGCCGACGACATGTACGTGAAGCGGTAGGCCAGCCTCGGCCTACGGGACGACCTCGGTGGGCATCGTGGGCATCGTGGGCATCGTGGGCATCGTGGGCATCGACGGCGCCTCGCCGGCAGCGTCGGCCTCCCATTGGTAGGTGCCCAGGTCGCACGAGGCGTCCGGGTCGTGGATGATGAAGTTGGTGAGCGCGCCGAGCGTGTCGATGTGCAGCGTCACCTCGCCACGGGCATGGGTCGGGGACACGAACTGCCCGCTGAGCTCTCCGACGCCCGAACTCTCGACGGTGAACCGCCCGGCCTCGATCGGCGCGTCGACCAGCTGAAGGAAGTTCGAGCGCTCGGCGCTCACGGTGGCACATTCGAGATCGGTGAGGTCGAGGAGCACGTATTCGATGAGCCTGCCGTCGTCGGAGACGTCGAAGGTGAGGACTGCACGCGATGCCTGGTCGGCGGGCACCGGCAGGACGGCGGAGAACCTGACGCCGGGCTGGGGTTGAGCGGCAGCCCCGCACCCTGCCGCCACGAGCAGGGCTGCGATCCCAAGGATGAGCCGCGGCGGCGACATCGAATCTGCCCTTCGATGTCAGCATAGGCGCCGCGCCCGGCGCTCAGCGCTTGCGCCGCCTCCGCATCACCGAGCGCACCACGAGCAGCAGCACGATGACCAGCACCTCGCCGAGAACGGCGATCCGGGTGACGTCGACGGCCGGTTGCCACGTGACCTTGCCGCCCTCGATGCGGTACACGCCGACCGGCCGGGCGCTCACGCCGCCGCCTCCGCCGCCCCCCTCGTTGCCGTTGGCGTCGTGACCGCCTCCGTGACCGAGCCCGCCGCGGATCGCCGCCGCCGGGATCACGGTCACTCCGTCGCGTTCGATCGGGTCGCCATACACCCGTCGGACGGTCATGGCGTCGTAGGTGCCCTTGAGTGTCTCTTCCAGGTTCATGTGCGCCTCCGTTACCGGGTTTCACTCACCCTGCCATCCCCGCCGGGGTATGCACAGCGGCGAACGGCCCTCGTGCAGAGGCCTGGACACCCGCCTCGACAACTGCGAGCAGCGGATGCGGGCCTGGATCGAGCGGTAACGAACCTCACTCCCGCGCCGGCAATCGGACTCGCCCTTCGTGCACCAGGGTGTGATGCCGATCGCAAAGCAGCACCAGGTTGGCGAGGTCGGTCGGTCCGCCGTTCGCCCAGTGCACGACGTGGTGGGCATCACACCATCGCCGCGGCGCACCGCAACCGCACACCACGCAGCCCCGGTCCCGGGCTACGAGAGCCATCCGCAGACGGGTTGAAACCACCCGGGTGCTCCGCCCCACATCGAGTATCTGCGATTCGCCCGGGGTGATGACCCTGGTGATCTTGGCGTCACACGCCAGTCGCCGAGCCGCCTCCGGGGTGATCACCCCGGTGTCGTCCAACTCACAGGGGCGACCAGCACGACCCTCGAGCGCCTCGATGGCGACGTGCACCATCACGTGGGGACGCTCGGTGCGCTGGGTGGGGAGGTCGCCGCGGGTCGAGGTGGTCGCGGCAGAGGTCGACCAAGGCGTCGGCGCGGCGTTGCGACGGGGTACGCCCATCGGCGGGATCGAGGTTGGCCGGGTCGGTGAGGGTGTCGAGGGCGGTGATCACAAACTGACCGGCCACCGGGTCGAGCCGGCCGTCGACGCGCACCATGCCGCTCACCGCAGAGACGTGCAGACCGCGTAGCTCCCTGCGGGCGGCAGCATCGTGTTCGGCGTGCTCCAGGGACGCCTGCTGCGCCCAGTAGTCGAGCGCGATGGCGACGTGCCGCATGGGCAGTCCCCCGATGGTGTCGACCAATGCGCGTTCGTGGGCAGCGAACAAGCCGGGGTTAGCTTCGCGGGCCGCCACGAGGTGGCGGGTGCGGGCGAGGTCGATGTCGCCGGTCTCGAAGGCGGCACGGGTGTGGGGCATCTCATCGAGCGCGGTGGCCACCCGGATCATCCCCCGGGCCACCCCGGCCGACACTCCGAGCCGGTCTACCAGAAGTGACACCATCGACCGGTGGCTGAGGTCGTCGTGGGCGTTACGCCGGATCAGTTCGGCGACGAGGGCGGCACACTCTGCCTCGATCGACGCGATGTCGCGGCGACGATCGGCGAGACGCTCGACGACGTCCTCGGTGCACGTCGGGAACTCCTCGGCGATGGTCGGCCTCTCCAAAAGTGCGGTCATTCGGAGAAGGTACGACGAGCGTGCGACAGTTCTCGTGAGACCGACGAGAGAGGCGCAGGCAACGGTTCGCAGCCTCAGGGAGCGGCGATGTGATCGCCCTGGCCGAGGGTGGGGACCTGTCACTCCTGCTGAGGAAGGCTCCGGGTGACCAACGGCTCTGGCCTGGCCGATGCCAGGGGGCTATATGGCGGTGGGACAGGCGTGCCCTTGGTCGAGTTCCGACCCCACCGGGACGTCGTCCAGGAGGTTTCCGTCATGCGGACTCGCCTCATCATCGCCATCGTCCTGGCGGTGCTCCTCGTCTCCTGCGGGGACGACGATGGCCTCACCTCGACGAGCACCACCGGGGCGGCCACCAGCACCAGCCGAGGATCCAGCAGCACGACCGAGGGGGTCACGACCACCACCGGCCCCAGCGGGCAGTCGGGCTGGGCTCGGATCCCGCACGATGACGCCGTGTTCGGCGTCCTCGACCCCTCTTGGATGTGGGCGGTGATCTACGGGGTGACGGCCGCCGGGCCAGGCGTAGTGGCGGTCGGCGATCGCTTCCCCAGTATCGATTACGGCGACCGGCCGGGGGTGTGGACCTCGCCCGATGGGGTGGCCTGGGCGGTGGTCCCCCACGACGAGGCCGTCTTCGGCGGCGTGATGTCGGGGTACGTGGAGGCGGTGGCGGCGGGGCCGCTTGGTCTGGTGGCCGTGGGAACGGAGTACCGGGGTGATGACTACGACGCCGTGGTGTTCACCTCACCAGACGGGCGGACCTGGAGGCGGGTGCCCGACCCGGGGGGCGTCTTCGGAGGCCCCGGCTGGCAGGCGATGCATGCGGTGACGGCGGGCGGCCCGGGCTGGGTGGGGGTGGGCTACGACGACTCGGGTGAGGACTGGAACGCGGCGGTGTGGACCTCGCCCGACGGGGTGACCTGGGCGCGGGTCCCGCATGATGAATCGCTCTTCGGGGGCGTCAACGACCAGGAAATCTTCGGGGTCGTGGCGGCCGGCGGGCCGGGCCTCGTGGCCGTGGGCACCGATGACGAGGCGCCCGCAGCGTGGGTCTCAGCCGATGGGCTGACCTGGGAGAAGGTTGCGACTGATCGGTTCTACTCCGACCCCGACTACGAAACCGTCGACAAGGTAATGCGGGCGGTGGCGGCAACGCCGGGTGTGGGCCTGGTGGCCGTCGGCTACCTCGAGCGGTACTCGGAGGCGACCGACACCGAGGACGCGGATGCGGCTGTCTGGGTCTCAGAGGACGGACTCAGCTGGGTGCTGGTTTCGGAGGATGCCGCCATCTTCGGGGGACCTGACGACCAGAAGATGGTGGCAGTGACGGCAGGCGGCCCGGGCTTCGTGGCCGTTGGCTGGGACCGTTCGGGCGGCGACGCGAATGCCGCCGTGTGGGATTCGCCCGATGGAACCAACTGGACGAGGGTCGCCGACGATGCGCCCTTCACCGGGGCCGGCGATCAGGAGATGTACGGGGTGGGAGTGGGTGCCTCTCGGGTCGTCGCCGTCGGCCGGGACGGCGTCAATGCCGCGGTGTGGGTGAACCCACCCCCCGGCTGATCAGCCCCCGGGTACCCTGGGCGGAGCCAGCTCCCGCCTCAAGGAACATCCCGCAACCCTGGCCAACGCCACCACCCCCTCACCCCCTCCCGCCGCTCCCCCAATCGCGGCTCTCCAGCTCCTCGACCGGACCCTCCACCGGCCATGAGGAGAACCGGCGGGCGATCAGGTTGGTCACCCCGTCGCGGTGCTCCAGGGCCCCGTCGATCATCAGCCCGATGCTGCGGCGAGCGACGTCTCGCTGCGCCGACCACACGTCGGGGGTGACGATCACGTTGAGCAGCCCGGTCTCGTCCTCGAGGTTGATGAAGACCACTCCCTTGGCGGTGGACGGCCGCTGGCGGTGGGTCACCACCCCGCCCACCTTGATCCGCCGTCCCGCCAACCTCCCCCCGATGGCCTCGGCCACGGTGATGCATCCTTCCGCGGTCAGGCGATCGCGCACGAACTCCACCGGATGGCGGATCGACACCCCGGTGGACCACAGGTCGGCCCGGGCCTGGGTCACCTCGTCCATCGCCAGCAGCCCCGGCGACTCCGCTCCGACCGCGAGGGGCAGCCGGCCCGGCCCCATGCCGGCCAGCGCCCCCGCCACCCACAGTCCCTCGCGCCGGGTCACCCCGAGCGGCTCCAGGGCGCCCGCCGCCGCCAACCCCTCCAGCGACCCCACGGGCAGGCCGGTGCGCTGCGCCAGGTCGACCACACCGGTGAACGGCCCGCCGACGATCCGGGCCGCCTCGATGCGGGTGATCTCCGACTCGCCCAGGTCACGGACGTAACGCAGACCCATGCGAACCGCGGTGGCCATGCGGATCGGATCGTCGGCGGAGCCTCTCCCCCGCCGCCACGACGAGCCGTAGTAGGTGGCGAGGTCGTCGGGATCCGACTCGTGGGGGACGATGGTGCAGTCGTACCCCGACTCGTTGACGTCGGGGGGCAGCACCACCACGCCGTGGCGGGCGGCGTCCTGCACCAGCGAGTTGGGGCTGTAGAACCCCATCGGCTGGGCGTTGAGCAGCCCGGCGAGGAACTCGGCCGGCCAGTGGTACTTGAGCCAGGCCGACATGTACACGATGTAGGCGAACGACACCGAGTGGCTCTCGGGGAATCCGAACGAGGCGAACCCCTGGAGCTTCTCCCAGATCTCCGCCGCGGCCGCCCCGGTGATCCCCTGCGTCGCCATCCCGGCGGTGGTCTCCTCGCGCAGCTTCTCCATCTCCTCGTCGGACCGCTTGTGGGTCATCGCCTGACGGAGACGGTCGGATTGGCCGGGGGTGAACCCGGCGCACACCCGGGCGATCTCCATCAGCTGCTCCTGGAACACCGGCACGCCCAGGGTCTTGGCCAGGATCGGCTCCAACGCGGGGTGTGGGTAGCGGATCGGCTCTTCGCCGTTGCGACGCCGCAGGTAGGGGTGCACCGAATGGCCCTGGATCGGCCCGGGGCGGATCAGCGCCACCTCGATGGCGAGGTCGTAGAAGGTCTTGGGCTTCATCCGCGGCAGGGTGGCCATCTGGGCGCGCGACTCCACCTGGAACATCCCCACGGTGTCCGCCTTGGTGAGCATCTCGTAGATCACCGGCTCCTGAGGGATCCGCGCCAGGTCGATCGCCGCCCCGTGGACCTCCTCGATCACGTCGACGGCGAGGTGGAGAGCGTTGAGCATCCCCAGCGCCAGCAGGTCGAACTTGACGATGCCCATCGAGGCGCAGTCGTCCTTGTCCCACTGGATGACGGAGCGATCCTCCATGCGCCCCCACTCCAGCGGGACCGTCTCCCACAGGGGTCGGTCGGCGATCACCATGCCGCCGGAGTGGATCCCCAGGTGGCGGGGAAACCCGTCGAGGCGGCGGCACACGTCGAGGATGAAATCGGTCGTTGGCCCCGGGGGAAGCTCGAGGTGCTGGTCGATCTTGCGCGGATCGCGGGTGTCGAGGTACTTGGTGAGGCCGTTGACCTGCGCCTGGGTGAGCCCGAACGCCTTGCCGACGTCCTGGAGCACCGAGCGGGCTCGATAGGTGATCACGTTGGCGACCATCGCCGCCCGCTCCCGCCCGTAGCGCTGGTAGCAGTATTGGATCACCTCCTCGCGGCGCTCCGCTTCGAAGTCGACGTCGATGTCGGGGGGCCTCCCCCGCTCGGCGGAGAGGAACCGCTCGAAGGGGAGCCCGAGCCGGATCGGGTCGACCCGGGTGATCTCCAGGCAGCGACACACCGCCGAGTCGGCGCCCGAGCCGCGGATCTGGCAGAGGATGTCGCGCGACTCGGCGAAGCGCACGATGTCCCACACGATCAGGAAGTAGCCGGGGAACCCGAGGCTGCCGATCACCCCCAGCTCGTGATCGAGGCGAGCGATCGCCGCCGGGTCGACGTTCCCCGGCCCGTCGCCCGGGTAGATCCTGCGGGCTCCCTCCATGGTGAGGTGGCGCAGGTAGTCCATCTCGTCGCGAAAGGCGCCCGGCATGGGGAAGTCGGGGAGACGCGGGGCAACGAGCCGCAGGTCGAAGGCGAGCGTGCGGCCCAGGTCGGCGGCGCGCTCGACCGCCCCCGGGTAGCGGGCCATGCGCCGCGCCATCTCCTCCGGCGTCTTCAGGTATCGCTCGTCGGTGGCGGGCCAGTGCCCGTGACCGCGGTCGAGGTCCCGGCGGCCTCCGATAGCGGCGAGCACCTCGGCCAGGTCGGCCTCGGCGCGGTCGTGGTAGTGGACGTTGTTGGTGGCCACCACCGGGATGCGGAGCCGCGCCGCCACCTCGGCGACGACATCGTTGCGCAGGTCGTCGCCGGGCATCCGGTGATCCCACACCTCCAGGTACACGCGTCCCGGGAAGACCTCGCGCAAGCGGGCCGCCGCCTCGATCGCCGCGGCGAGATCACCGGATGCGGCCGCCCGGGGCACCGCCCCCCGATGGCACCCGGTGAGGACGACCAGCTTGCCGGTCGTCGAAGCGTCGGCCAGATCAGCCTCGGCAAATACCGGGCGGTCCTTCTCCCCGCGGAACTGGGCGCGGGTGACCAGGCGGGAGATCGCCGCGTAGCCGCGCGGGTCGGGAGCGAGCAGCACGAGGTGGTCGGTGGGAGGGAGGCTGGTGGGCTTGGCC
>JAZDHM010000222.1:0-5450 GCA_043805935.1 Actinomycetota bacterium | reverse complement strand
GTTCAGCACGATCCCCTGGCCGCGGACGTACACCAGAGTGTTCGCCGTGCCGAGATCGATCGCCATGTCGCGGGTCGCCAGCGACATCAAGCTGGTAGCCATTCGCGCCCTTGCTGGAGTCAGCGGAGTGTACCCCGCTCTTGGGTCAATGAGCATGCGCCGGTGTTCGCAGGCTTCATCAACGTGTCGGCTCGCGCGCAAGCCGACGCGTGATCCCCCGGTCGAGCCCAATGGCCCACGGTCAACCGAAGAACAGGGCCAGTTCGCGCTGCGCGCTCGGCGCCGAGTCCGATCCGTGGACGATGTTCTCGGTGATCACGGTGCCAATGTCCCCGCGGATCGTGCCGGGCGGGGCATCGGCAGGATCGGTCGGGCCCATCAGGGACCGGACCACCGAAATGGCACTCGGTCCCACCCACTCCATCGCCACCACAGGCCCGCTGGTGATGAACGCCACCAGCTCGCCGAAGAAGGACCGGTTCACGTGCTCGCCGTAATGCTTGCGGGCCATCTCATCGTCGATCGTCAGCATCCGCATCCGGGTGAGCGTCAGCCCCTTGCGCTCCAACCGACCCACCACCTCCCCGACGAGCCCACGTCGGACCCCGTCGGGCTTGACCATCACGAAGGTGCGCTCCATGTTGGGAGAGAGTAGGTCTGGGGAACGAGTCTTGAGTCAAGAGTCTTGAGTCATGGGTGAGGGCCGTCGGCTGTGAGCGATGAGCGAGACCTCATTCCCCTCGTACCCAAGGCTCAAAGCTCAAAGCTCGCTCACGGCTCCGAACTCACTCCCAGCGCTGCTCTCGCCTCCCCCACAACGTAGATCGACCCGGTGACCAGAACCGGCCCACCTTCAGCCATCGCCGCCCGGAGGGCACCGGCTACCGAGTCGTGAGCGGTGGCCGGGCACCCGACCACGTCGGTGACCAGGGTGCCTATCTGATCGGCAGGCATCGCCCGCGGGCTGTCGGCGGCGGCGGTGTGGAACCTGCCACCGGCGTCACGGAGGTGGCCGAGCATCGTCCGGATGTCCTTGTCACGCATGGCACCGAACACCACCGTCCAACTGACCCCGGCGTATTCCTCGGCAAGCGCCGCCTCCAGTGCCGCCATCCCGTCGGGGTTGTGCGCCCCGTCGGAGAGCACCAGAGGGTCGAGAGAGATGACCTCCATCCGGCCGGGGGACGAAGCGCGGGACGCCGCTTCGCGGACCGCCGCCTCGTCCAGAGCTCGGTCGAAGAGCGCCTCGACTGCCGCCACTGCAGTGGCGAAGTTGCTGACCTGGTGGCGGCCTCGCATTCGCAGCTCCAGCCCTGTGTACTGGCGGTTGAGCCCGTCGAGGTCGAAGCGCCAGCCGGCGCGCGTCGGCCGTGCCTCGACCGGCCGGTAGTCCAGCCCGAAGCGGAACCACCGGGCCTCGTTCTCACGCACCCCGGCCTCGGCCACCGTCAGCGCCTCGGGGACCATGTCACCAGTGACGAGCACCGACCCTCGATCGAGGATCGCCAGTTTCTCCGCGGCGATCAGCGGGATGGTGGTGCCGAGATACTCGGTGTGCTCTAGGCCGATGTTGGTGACCACTGCGACGTCGGACGTGGCGGCATTGGTCGCGTCGAGCCGGCCCCCCAGCCCGGTCTCGATCATGCCGACGTCAACGGTTCGATTGGCGAGCCAGGCAAATGCCATCGCTGCGGTCAGCTCGAAGTAGGTGATGCCGTCGCCAGTGCGCTCTTCATACAGGTCCACGATGGGAGCGAGCTCGGTGATCAACTCGGCGAACTCGTCCGGGGTCATCACGAATCCACCCACCTCGAATCGCTGCTCCACTCGGTCGAGGTGGGGCGAGGTGAAGAGGCCGCCGCAAAGTCCCATCGCCGACACCAGCGTCGCGGCCATCCGCGAGGTGGAGGTCTTCCCGTTGGTCCCGGCTATGTGAATGATCGGATACGACTCCTCCGGATGGGCGAGCATGTCGAGCAAGCCGGAGATCCTCTCCAGGCCGGGCTTGACCCCGCGGCCGATGTGACCGTCGAGGTACGCGATCGCTTCAGCGTGGTTCGTAGGACTACCCCAGATCCGATCGCTGCGCCGTGAGCTTCTCGAGCACCGCCTCGAATTCGGCCACCTTGGCGTGCTCCTTGGACACCACTTCGGCCGGGGCCTTGGCAAGGAACTCCGCGTTGGCCAGCTTGGCCCGCGATCGGTGGAGCATTGTGGTGACGTCAGCGGTCTCCTTGTCGAGCCGGCTGCGCTCGGCGCCCACGTCGACGAGCCCCTCGAGGGAGATGAATGCCTCGACGCTGCCGGCGAGAATGCGGGAGAAGGCGTCGCCTCGGGGCCTCGACCCCACCTCCGGGCGGACCGCGGCCAGCGCCTGCAATTGGGGGAACCACCACGGCGCGGCGAACCCATCGGGGTCCACCAGGGTCACCTCCAGCGCAGCGCGCGGCGAGAGCCCGTGCTCGGCGCGAAATCGGCGAATTCCGACAACCAGATCACGGAACACCTCAAAATGGGCGGGCTCGTCGCATGCCGGAGGCGCTGGCCACGAGGCGGCGGCGAGCAGACCGTCACCCACGAGGTGCGACCACAGTTCCTCGGTCAGATACGGGATCACCGGGTGGAACAGCTTGAGCAGATCGCGCAGAACGACGCCCAGGGTGGCTCTGGTGTCCTCGTCTCCCGACTTCAGCGAGGACTTGGAGAGCTCGATGTACCAGTCGAACGCCTCCGACCAGGCAAATGAATAGAGCGCGTCGTAAGCCTCGCTGAAGCGGTACTCCTCCATCAGCATGTCGGTCCGCACGAACGCCTCGTGCAGCCGTGACAGGATCCAAGCCGATTCCGGCCCCGGCTGAACCGGATAGCCCCCCTCGGCGGGGACCGATCGTTCGCCCAGGTTCGTCACCGCAAAGCGAACGGCATTCCACAGCTTGTTTCCGAACCGGCGCGCCGCATCGACCCAGTCGAGCTGGAAGGGAACGTCTTGGTTGGGTGACGCCGCCTGGATGAGGGCGAGGCGGAGGGCGTCGGCGCCATGCACCCCGACGACCTCCAGAGGGTCCACGGCGTTGCCGAGCGACTTGGACATCTTCCGGCCGTCGTCGGCGCGCACCAGCCCGTGGATCACCACGTCGCTGAACGGCTTGCGGCCGGTGAAGTGGAGGCCGAGTTGGATCATCCGCGCCACCCAGAACGAGATGATGTCGTAGCCGGTGACCAGCACCGCGTTCGGGTAGTACCGGCGGAAGTCATCGGTGTCCTCGGGCCACCCGAGGGTCGAGAACGGGAAGAGGCCGGAGGAGAACCACGTGTCGAGCACGTCGGGGTCCTGGCGCAGATCGGCAGACCCGCATTCGCATCGGGTGGGTGCCTCGAGGGCGACGATCACTTCGCCGCAGGCGTCGCAGTACCACGCCGGGATCCGATGGCCCCACCAAACTTGCCGCGAGATGGTCCAGTCCCGCAGGTTCTCCATCCAGTGGAAGTAGGTCTTCTCCCACCGCTCCGGGACGAAGCGGATGTCGCCGCGCCGGACGGCGTCGATGGCTGGCGCCACCAGGGGCGCCACCCGCACGAACCACTGTTCGGAGAGGTACGGTTCGATGATAGCGTGACCTCGCGGGCAGTGGCCGACGGCGTGATCGTGGGGTTCCACCTTGACCAGTAGGCCTTCGGCGGCCAGGGCGTCTTTCACCGCGGCCCTTGCGTCGAACCGGTCGAGCCCGGCGAAGCATCCACCGTTCTCGTTGATCGCCCCGTCCTCGTCGATTACGCACAAGGTGTCGAGGCCGTGGCGCCCGCCGATCTCGAAGTCGATCGGGTCGTGCGCCGGCGTCACCTTCACCGCCCCGGTGCCGAATTCCGGGTCCACCGAGTCGTCGGCCACGATCGGGATCAGTCGTCCGACAAGTGGCAGGCGAACCATCTTGCCGATGACGTCGCTGTAGCGCTGGTCATCGGGATGGACGGCCACTCCGGTGTCACCGAGCATCGTTTCGGCCCGCGTCGTGGCCACCTCGATCGCGCCATCACCATCGGCGAAGGGGTACCGCACGAAGACGAGTTCACCCTGCTCGTCCTCGTGCTCCACCTCGACGTCGGAGATGGCGGTGCGGTCGCGCGGGCACCAGTTGATGATCCGGTTGCCGCGGTAGATGAGATCGTCGTGATACAGGTCGACGAACACCTTGCGCACCGCGGCCGACAGACCCTCGTCCATGGTGAACCGCTCGCGCGTCCAGTCCGTAGAGAACCCCATCCGGCGAATCTGCTCGGTGATCTGGCTCCCCGAGGCCGCCTTCCACTGCCACACCTGTTCGATGAACGCCTCCCGGCCGAGCTCCTCGCGGGTCATGCCTTCCTTGGCGAGCTCGCGCTCCACCACGATCTGGGTGGCGATCCCGGCGTGGTCGGTTCCCGGGAGCCAGAGCGCGGCGTACCCCTGCATCCGCTTGCGGCGGATGATGACATCCTGAATCGACTGATCCAGGGCGTGACCCATGTGGAGGACCCCGGTGACATTCGGGGGCGGGATGACGATGCAGAACGGGGCGCCGCCCGCGTTCACCTCAGGCCGAAAGACCCCGGCATTCTCCCAGCGGGAGTACCAGGTCGACTCGACCCGCTGCGGGTCGTACGCCGGATCCATCGCGGCCGTCGTTCATCGTGGGGGGAGTGTAGAGCAGAAGGCGCCAGTCGCCAGTCACCGGCAAGGGACGCCGCCCGTCGCCCGTCACCCGTCGCCCGTCACCCGTCGCCCGTCACCCGCTGCCCGCTACCCGCTACCCGCAAGACAGTGGGGACCCCCGACGCGAATGGCAGACGGCGGACAGCGGTTGGCTGGAAGCTGGCAGCTGGTAGCCGGGCCAGTTCAACTGGTTGTTGCAGCGGTGAGCTGATGGTAGGTGTCGGTGGCGGTGTGCCATCCGAGGATGCGGCGGGGTGTGTTGTTGAGTCGTCGGGCGATGCGGTTGAGGGTGGCCTGGCTGCGGGGCATGGGGAGGTGGCGGGCGAGCCATCGTCGGAGGAGCCCGTTTTGGTTCTCGACGAGGGGTTTCTGCCACGGGGATCGGGGTTCGCAGAAGTAGATCGGGATACCTGCCGCTGCTTCGATGCGGGGCCATCGGGTGAGTTCGCGGCCCTGGTCCCAGGTCAGCGTCCGCCGCAGCGGGGTGGGCACCGACCCGAGCAGCCTGATCACCACCGAGGCGACGTGGTCGGCGTTACGTCCCTGGGGGAGGGCTCCCAGCAGGCAGATCCGGCTGGCCCGTTCGGTGATCACCACCGCGGCGGTGCGATTGTCCGCTCCGACCAGCAGGTCACCTTCCCAGTGGCCCGGCTCCCCGCCGATATCGGGCCGCTCCGAAATCCGTTTGTATGCGCCGAGATTGTCGGGGTAACGGCCGGTGCGGGTCCGTCGCCGCCTCGACCGGCGGGGCCGGCACAAC
>JAZDHM010000221.1:0-6406 GCA_043805935.1 Actinomycetota bacterium | reverse complement strand
GACGCCGGCGTACTTGAACCGCAGGGCCATGTCGGCCGACCGCACCCCTCCCGCACCGAACCGGTGCCGCGTTGCCGCCAAGTCCTCGACGCGAGCATCCCAGAGCCACGACACGTCGCGCCCGTCGGCATGCTCGTCGTTGATCGCCACCAGCACGCTGGTGCCAGTCTCCACGTCGCCGAGGAGGCGGATCGTCTGATTGAAGCCGGCCGGGTTCTTCACCAGCAGCAGTTTGACCCTTCTCCCCCGGTAGGGGACGACCTGTCCCCGTCCGAAGGCGGGGGGCATCGCCTCAAGGGCCGGTACCGCCGAACGCGGCGCCACCCCGAGCCGAGATGCCGCAAGCAGGGCGGCGGCCGCGTTGTAGCCGTTGTACGCCCCGGGAACCGCCAGGCGGAGGATCAGGTCGTCCCCGCCTATCCGCACCACGGCCTCCTGGCCATCGCCGTGCGCCACCGACGACACCAGCAGGGCATCGGGATCACCGGACGCCCGCACCGCCCCGCCGGCGTAAAGGCTGCGGTCGTCGGGCATGGTCGCCCGGATCGCCGCGACCGCGCCGAAGCGCATCACCGGCCCGCGCCCGGCGAGTGCCGCCACCATCGGGTCGTCGGCGTTGAGCACCGCTCCCCCGGCGTCGGAGATCGCCGCCGCCACGTGGGCGGCAGTGGTGTCGAGCTCGCCGTATCGGTCCAGCTGATCACGAGCCAGGTTGGTGACCACGACGAGGCGCGGCCGGAGACGGGCACCGAGCGCGCGCACCGCCGCTTCGTCTACCTCGAACACCGCCAGGTCGGCATCGACGCGTGCGCGCCGCGATGCGCCGATCAGGGCGGTGGCCACCCCCCTGGCGAGATTCGACCCGGTCGGGTTGGTCAGGACCCGCTTGCCGGCGTGCTCCAGGATGGCCACCAGCATTCTGGTGGTGGTGGTCTTGCCGTTGGTGCCGGTCACCACCACCACGCCCTCGGGCAGCCCGGCGACGAGGTGTTCGATGAGCCGGCGGTCGATGCGCTCGGCCACGAGCCCGGGGACCGCGGTCCCGCCCCGCCCGACGAGCCGGCTGGCGAACCCGGCCAAGCGTCCGGCGGCGACGGCGAGGCGGACGCCCACGTCAGTCGCTCGCCGCCGCGAACTGGGTCTCGTAGAGACGGGCATAGAGGCCTCCGGCGGCGACGAGTTGACGATGCGTTCCCTGCTCGACGACATGGCCCTCGTCGAGCACCAGGATCCGATCGGCCGCCAGCACGGTGGACAGGCGGTGGGCGATCACGAACGAAGTCCGGCCGGCCATGACCCGTTCGAGAGCCTCCTGGATCAACGCCTCGGAGCGGGCGTCGAGATGCGAGGTCGCCTCGTCGAGTACGAGGATCCTGGGGTCCTTGAGGATCACCCTGGCGATGGCCACCCGCTGCTTCTCTCCCCCGGAGAGCCGGTAACCGCGCTCACCCACCAAGGTGTCATACCGGTCCGGCAGCCCTGCGATGAAGTCGTGAATGTTGGCGGCGCGGCACGCCGCCTCCAGGTCGGCGCTCGAGGCGTCGGCGCGGGCATACCGCAGGTTCGTGGCGATGGTGTCGTGGATCAGGTAGGTCTCCTGGGTCACCACCCCGACGGCCCGCGACAGGGTCGCCGCCGTGAGCGTGCGGACGTCGTGGCCGTCGATGAGGACGCGGCCCTCGGTCGCGTCGTAGAGCCGGGGGATCAGGTAGGTGACCGTGGTCTTCCCGGCCCCACTCGGCCCCACCAGGGCGACCAGTTCGCCGGGGGCGACGTCGAAGTCGAGGTGATCGAGGGCCCGTGGGCGGCCCGGGTGTGCGGCCATGACGCTCCGCGGCCCTTCCTCCTCCTGGGTGAACCCGCGCCAGGACAACCGCTCCACGCTGGCGAGCCCGACGGGAGCCGCCGAGCGGTAGTCGAACGACACAGCCTCAAACGTGACCCCGCCGGCGACGTCGGGCAGATCGAGGGCGTCGGGGCTCTCGTCGATGTCGCGAGGCAGGTCGAGCACCTCGAACACCCGCTCGAACGACACCAGCGACGTCGCCAGCTCGACCCGGGCATTGGCGAGCGCCGACAACGGCCCGTACAGCTGGACGAGGAAGGCCGAGAGCGCCACGATCGTGCCGATCGTCAGCGAGCCGTGCACCACCAGCACGGCACCCAGCCAGAAGACCAGGGCGGAGCCGACGGCGCTGACCACGCTCAGCGCAAGCAGAAACCACCGTCCGATCAGCGCCCGGCGGACGCCGAGGTCACGCACGTCTGCGGCGTGATGGGCGAACCGACGGTCCTCGTCGTCCGAGCGGCCGAAAAGCTTCACCAGCAACGCGCCGCTCAGGTTGAGGGTCTCGTTCATCGCCGAGTTCATGCGGGCGTTGGACTGCATCTGCTGGCGGGTGAGGCGCCGCAGCACCTTCCCCACCCGCCGGCCCGGGAGGATGAACAACGGAAGGACGGCCACCGAGGCGAGGGTGAGCCGCCACTCCAGCCTGAGCATGACCAGCAGGGTTGCCACCGTCGTGAACGAGTTCGACGCCACGGAGATCAGGGTCCCGGTCACCGCCGACTGTGCGCCGACGACGTCGCTGTTGAGCCGTGACATCAGCTCGCCGGGCCGGGTAGCCGTGAAGAAGCCGAGGGACATCCTCTGCAGGTGGGAGTACACCGCCGTCCGGAGATCGAAGATGATCCCCTCTCCGGCCCGGGCCGACGCCCATCGCTGCAAGACGCCGATGACGCCGTTGACCAGCGGTATGGCGACCATGGTCGCCCCGAGCAGCGTCACCCGGGTGAGGTTCGCCTCGGGGATGGCGACGTCGATCAGGTTGCGCATCAGCAGCGGCGGCACGAGCGACACGAACGTCGTCACCACGATGGTGGCCATCACGACTGCCAGCAGCCACAGGTACGGCCGCGCCTGATGGGCGACGCGACGCAGCAGTGCCCGGTCGATGGTCGGCCGGTCCTGCGTCTCGTCGTACCCGAGGTACGACGCCCAGCCACCGCCGTGAAAGATGAGGTGACCTCCTGCGTCGCGGCCCGAGGCTAACGGGTCGGAGCGCGCATGCCTCCGCCGAGAGTCAACCACGGCCGGGGGCCGGTGCGGAGGTCAGCCCACGGTCGTTGCCCGCGGATGGGCGTGGGCCTTGGTATTGAGTCGGGCGCACTCGGCGCAGAGCGGCTTGCCCTCCCTGCCGGGCCGCCGATTCACCGGCTCCATCGCCCGCCCGGTGTTGCAGTCGGGATTGTCGTGGTGGACGGGGGACCTCACCGAGTGCCACTCGCTCGTCGCCGGAACGCTCCTTGCTCGACGTCACCATACCGACGTCTACGCCCCCCGGTGTCAGGGTCCAACGGTCCCGTCAGGGCAGCCCGACGATCAGGTCGAGTGGGATCGTCGAGCGTGCCATCGAGAAGCACGCCTCCTCGGTGATCCCGGTGCGGCAGAACAGCTGGTACACGAAGTCACCGTGTGTCCAGGTGAGCTGGCGGCCCTCATTCACCTGGAAGGAGAAGATCTGGTCGCCGGGATCACCGGAGAACGTCTTCAGCCCAACCTCGAGGACCGCCAGCTGGCCCTCGGTCCGGGGAAGCGTGTAGGGCTCACCGACCCACAGGCCGAAGGCGGCGGCCGAGGATGGGTCGAGGCTGGCGGTGACGACGTCGAAGACGAGCTGGCTGGTGACGTGGGTGACGCCCTCCGGCACCAGTTCGGGAAACTCGACGCCGGGCAGGGCGTTGGCGATCTCACGCCGGCTCGCCTGGACCCATGGGGTCACCTGATCGCCGCGGAACCACACCGCGATGATCGTGTCGTCGGTGCCGAGGTCGGCGACCGAGCCGAGCTCGTCGTTGACCCACACGATGTCGGTGATCCCCTTGAGGAGCAGGGCCTGGCCACCTGCAGCGTCGCCGGTGGTCGTCGTGGTCGTCTCGTCTCCGTGAACCACGTCGCCCGACAGGTCCCCCACGCCGCTGAGGAGGTCGCCGCAACCCGTCAGGGTGGCGGCGGTCAGCATGAGCAGGGCGAATCGACGCATGAGCATCGGGATTATCGTCGGCAGCCCAGTGGAGCGGGTTCAGTGGCGCCTCGAAGCGCCGTCAGGCACCCCGGTACCCTTTGGGGGTGCTCCGGGTCATCACCGAGTCCGTCGACCCCCCATCGCTGGACACCGCCCTTTCGACCGCCATCTTGCGCCGCGTCGCCGCGGGCGAGGCACCACCGACCCTGCGGCTGTTCGTCCCGCGGCGCACGGTGGCGTTCGGTCGCCAGGACGCCACCCGACCGGGATACCACCGAGCGGCGGCGGCCGTGCGCGCCACCGGATTCACTCCGGTCGAGCGGCTCGCCGGCGGAAGGGCGGCGGTGTTCCACGAGGGAACCCTGGCCTTCGCCTGGGCGATGCCGGACGGCCGCCAGCGCCGGTCGATCACCGCCCGATTCGAGGCGATCGCCGCGATCGTGGTCGACGCCCTCTCCCGCCTCGGGGTCGACGCCCGGATCGGCGAGGTCGCCGGGGAGTACTGCCCGGGAGCGTTCTCGGTGAATGCGGCCGGCCGCCGCAAGCTGATGGGGGTCGGACAGCGCCTGGTGCGCGGGGCGGCCCACATCGGTGGCGTGGTGGTTGCTGAACGGGCCGACCTCGTCAACCTCCCGCTCCTCCCCGCGTACGAGGCGCTGGGGTACGACTGGGATCCGGCTGCCACCGGGGCGGTCGCCGACGAGGTCACCGCCGACGTCGCCGCCGTTGGCGACTCGCTGCTTGCCGCCTTCGCCCGAGCAGGCAACGATCTCGACGAGACCGCCGTCGACGCGGAGACGCTCGCCGTGGCATCGTCCCTCGCCGCGGATCACGAGATACCCTGACCACTGTGCGGGTGCTCGTCGTGAACGGACCGAATCTGAACCTCCTCGGCACCCGCCGTCCCGACATCTACGGCGAGGTCACTCTCGGGGAGCTCGAAGAGAGGTGCCGCCAATGGGGTGCCGCCGCGGGCGTGACGGTCGCCACGTTCCAGTCGAACCACGAGGGAGCCCTGATCGATCGCCTGCATGAGGCGATCGGGACGGCCGACGGGATCGTCATCAACCCGGGCGCCCTCACCCACTACTCCTACGCACTCCACGACGCCATCGAGGCGATCGGCATACCAGTTGTCGAAGTGCACATCTCGGACATCGCAGCGCGGGAGCCGTGGCGGGCGCGGTCGGTGGTGTCGGCGGCGTGCGTCGCCACGATCAGCGGCGAGGGCCTCGACGGCTACCGGCAGGCCATCGAGCACCTGGCCGCACGCGGGTAGAACGCCCGCAAAGAAGCGTCCCGATCATCGAAACCTCGCCATCTGCGCGCGCTCCTACGACACTGCCTCCCGCCAGCGTGTCAGCCCCTCGACGAGGTCCTCGTCGCTCAAGGCGAAGGTGAGGCGCACGTGCCCGGGGGCGCCGAACGCCTCTCCCGGCACCACCGCGACCTCGAACTCCTCGAGCAGCGCCGCGGCGAGATCCATCGAGGTCTCCACCCGCTGGCCACCGATCTTCCGGCCGAGCAGGCCCTCCACGGACGGAAACGCGTAGAAGGCGCCCTGCGGCTCCGTGACCGTCACGCCCGGAATCTCGGCGAGCATCCGATGCATCATCAGCCGCCGGCGATCGAACGCCAGGCGCATCGCGAACACGGCGTCGAGCGGTCCGGTGAGCGCCGCCAGGGCCGCCTGTTGGGAAACATTGGCGACATTGGACAACGAGTGTGACTGGAAGTGCCCGACTGCTTCCGCCAGGTCGCGGGGGGCAATCATCCAGCCCACCCGCCAGCCGGTCATGGCGAAGGTCTTGGCGACGCCGTTGACGATGACGCAGCGCGGCGCCGACGCCGGTGCCTGCACCGGTAACGAGGAGAACACCGCCGACCCGTAGACGAGGTACTCGTAGATCTCGTCGGCGAGGACCCAGATGCCGTGGCGGGCCGCCCACTCGCCGATCGCGGCCACCTCGTCAGGCGGGTACACCGCACCGGTGGGGTTGGCGGGTGACACGAACACCAGCATCTTGGTCCGCTCCGTGCGCGCCGCCTCGAGGCGATCCACGGTCACCCGGAACCCATCATCGATCGATGTGGGGATCACCCGGACGACTCCTCCGAAGATCGCCGCTGCCTCGGGGTACGACACCCAGTAGGGGGCGGGCAGGATCACCTCGTCCCCCGGCTCCAGCAAGGCGGCGAAGGCACCGAACACCGCTCCCTTGCCGCCGCTGGTGATGACGACGTTCTCCGGGCTCGCGGCGAACCCGCTGTCGCGCACCGTCTTGGCGGCCACGGCGGCGCGGAGTTCGGGAAGCCCGATGGCAGGGCTGTAGTGATGGTTCTTGGGTTCGGCGGCGGCGCGTTGCGCCGCGGCCACGATG
>JAZDHM010000220.1:0-6457 GCA_043805935.1 Actinomycetota bacterium | reverse complement strand
GCCGCCCCCACGGTCGCCATCCCGATGAGGCGACGACGGCCGAACCATCTCCCCACGATCCGGCGGCGCAGACGACCGCCGGCGGGGAAGGTGGCGGCAACCTCGGCGCGGGCACCTTCCATGGCGCGGCCGAACGGGACGAGCGACGGGCACGCGGCCTCGCACGCCCGGCACTGGAGGCAGAACCCCATGACCTCGGCGAAAGCGTCGTCGAGCGGCATGATCCCGGCGGCGACGGCGGACATGGCGTTGAGCCGCCCGCGGGGCGAAGCGGTTTCGTCACCGGTGAGCCGGAAGGTCGGACAATGTGGCAGGCAAAGCCCGCACTCGACGCAGGCGGCCAGTTCCACCGAGGTCGGCGCCCAACGGGTCTGCCACGCGGTCATCGGTCCCCCGGCATCCGGCCCGGCACCATGACACCGACAGGGTCGAACGCCGCCCTGATCCGCCGCTGCAGTGGCGTCGACGACGGCGGCGTGCCCCACGAATCGAAGGGATGCCCGGCATGGGCCCGCAGCACGACGACGGCACCTCCGATCCCCTCCGCCCATCGCCGCAGTGCCATCGGCGTCTCGACGTCATCCGGGTTGAGTGCCGCCCGGACCTCGCCCACCCCGTGGGCGGCGACGAAGCCGGCGTCCGGCGGGAGCCGGCGGACCACATCGGCTGTCGATGCCGGCGGCACCCGGATCGACACGACGAACTCGCCGCCTGGATCGTCAGGCCAGTCGTGGCCGGGCTCGGCCCGCCCGCCCAACGCCGCCGTCTGGGCATCGACCTCGGCGGCGGTTCCGCCGAGGTACACCGCCGGTCCCGCCGGCGTCTCCAGGACGGCAAGCGGCCGGTAGGCGACGGAGAGAGCCACGGCGGCGTCGCCGACCCGGACCGTGGCCGCCGCCGGCGGAACCGGCCACAACTTGAGCGACACCGAGGTGATCACCCCCAGTGACCCGAACGATCCGGTGGCCAGCCTGGGGAGGTCATATCCGGTGACGTTCTTGACGAGCCGCGCTCCGGCCCGCACCACCCGTCCGTCGCCGGTGGCGAGCACCACCTCGATCACGCGGTCGCGGGTGGGTCCGTAGCGAAGCCGCCGCCACCCGGAGGATCCGCTGGCGACGACACCTCCGACGGTCGCCATCCCCGGCTGCTCCGGGAGCACCGCGGTCTGCCGGCTCGCCCCCAGCCGTTCCTCCATGGCGGCCACCCGCGCACCGGCCCCCACCGTGATCGTCAGGTCGGCCGTGTCGTCGCTCATCTCGCCCAGGGCGGTCGTGACCAAGAGAATGTTGGGAGCGACTCGCCCCCCGATGCCCTGGTGGGTTCCCCCGCCCCACGGCAGCACAACGAGCCGGTGCTCCGAGGCCATGTCGAGCACCCGGGCGCACTCCTCGGCGGTGGTTGGGGCGAGCGTGAAGTCTGCCGGCGGGGCACCGGGCACCTCGGCGCTGATCTTGCCGAAGAGACGGGCGACCGTGGACCGCAGCGCGGTCACACCCAGGCTCCCTCGGGAACCGGTCTCCCGAAGTCGAGGCACCGCGAGCCGGCCGGAAGCATCGTCCCCGGGTTGAATCGGTGGCCGGGATCGAACGCCTCCCGCAGTCGGGCCTGGGCGTCGAGGTCGACGGCCGAGAACACCAGCGGCATCAGATCGCGCTTCTCCAACCCGATCCCGTGCTCGCCCGAGAGCATCCCCCCGAGCCGGATGGACATCTCGACCATCTCCTCGGCCGCCTTCTTCACGATCTCCAGCTGACCGGGCACGGAGGCGTCGAAGACCAATTGGGGATGGAGGTTTCCGTCGCCCGCATGGACAACGTTCATGACGAGCAGGTCGTGCTTGCGGGCGATCGCGTAAATCCCATCGAGCGCCTCCACGAGCCGGGTACGCGGGATCACAGTGTCGTGCAGGTAGTAGTCGGGGGCGATCTGGGCGATCGCCCCGAAGGCCGACTTACGCGCCTTCCAGAACAATCCGCGCTCGCGCTCACCCGTGGCGATCCGGACGGACGTCGCCCCCTGGCGCCGTCCCACCGACGTGATGAGGTCGGCCTCGGCGTCGACACCGGCCGAGTGTCCCGACACCTCGGCGAGCAATACTGCGGCGGCCTCGACGGGAAGGCCGGCGTGGACGAAGTTCTCCACGGCTCCGATCATCGGACGGTCCATCATCTCCAGGGCCGCCGGCACGATCCCGGACGCGATCACTTCTGAGACCGTCGCGGCGGCGCCGGATGCTTCGGGGAAGCCGAGCAGCATTGTCTTGGTCGCCGGGGGATTCGGGCTGAGCCGCACCAGGATCCGGGTCACCACGCCGAGGGTGCCTTCCGATCCGACCACCACACCGCGCACGTCGAGCCCGATCGGGTCGGGGGCGGCTCCTCCGACGGTCACCACGTCTCCGGCGGCGTCCACGAACTCGACGGCCAGCACGTGGTTCACCGTCGACCCTTCGGCGAGACAGTGCGGCCCGCCGCTGTTGTTGGCGACGTTGCCGCCAAGAGTGCATGCCGCCTGAGATGACGGATCGGGGGCGAAGTGCAGCCCGAGAGGGGAGGTGCGCCGTGACAGGTCGAGGTTGATGACGCCCGGTCCCACCCAGGCGGTGCGGTTGGCGGCGTCGACTTCGATGCCATCCATCCGGGTGGTGACGATGAGCACCGAAGGCTCCGACGGCACCGCGCCGCCGGCCAGGCCGGTGCCCGCTCCCCTCGCCACGATGGGAAGGCCATGGCGGGCGGCGATCTGGACGACCTGGGAGACCTGCCGGGCGTCGGTCGGAAAGGTGATCGCCACCACCTCGCCACGAGTGACGCCGGCGTCCTTGGAGAACAACCTCCGGTCGAGCGGCGCCGATCGGACCGCACGCGCACCGAGCGCCCCAACGAGGTCGTCGACCACTGGTGAGGCGGGTGCAGCTCGCATGGGTCGAGCCTACCGGCGCTCGCACACGGCTCCCCGATCTGGACTTCGCCAGCAGGGCACGGTCGGCCCCGGAGCACCCGAACCGATGGAGCCTCGATGACTACCGTGAATCGACCATGGGAACGCTGGAGATTCGCCTGCTCGGTGGTCTGGAGCTGGGGCGGGACGGGCGGGTCCTCGACCAGCTCCCTCTACGCGCGGCGCGTTCCCTGTTCGCCTACCTCGTCCTCAACCGGGAGCGGGCGCACACCCGCGATCTGCTGGCGGGCACCTTCTGGCCCGACTTCGACGAGTCACGGGCGCGCCGCCGGCTCAGCCAGGCGCTCTGGCAGGTGCAGAACACCATCGGCGAGGACGACGCCGACCGGTATCTGATCGGAACGCCGGACACGGTGAGATTCAACCCCGATGCATCGTTCTGGCTCGACGTCGACGAGTTCGAGAAGGCACTCGACCAGGAGGAGGCCGCCGGGAGCCGGGCCGAAGAGGGCGAGCACCTCGCCCGGGCCGTCGAGCTGTACCGGGGAGACCTCCTCGCCGGCTTCTACGACGATTGGCTCTTCCCGGACCAGGATCGACTGAGGAGCCGGTTCCTCGGTGCGCTCGAGCGCCTGGTCGACATCGCCATGGCCAAGGGCGACTACGAGACCGCGCTGGTCCAGGCCCGGCGATTGGCTCAGGAGGACGAGTTCGACGAGGAAGCCCACCGGCGCGTGATGCGGATCGCCGTCCTTCTCGGCCGCCACAACGACGCCATCCGCCAGTTCGAGGAGTGCCGCCGCATCCTCGCCGAGGAGCTGGGCAGCACCCCCTCCCGGGAGACGGTCGAGCTGTACGAGGACACGCTGGCGGACCGCGCCATCGGCGGGAGGGCGTCACCCAGCCATGAGCAATCGCCGCTGTTCGGGACGGCGGAACCGGCGCCCTTCGTGGGCCGTGACACCGAGCGGTCCCACCTGGCGGAGCGGCTCGACCAGGTCCTCGACGGCAAGGGCGGTGTGGTGCTGGTTGAGGGAGAGTCGGGCGTCGGCAAGACCCGCCTCCTCCTCGAGACGGTGAAGGACGCCCGATGGCGCGGCATGGACGTCCTGTGGGGAAGGTCCATGCCCAGCGGCGGTCAGCCGTACGGGGCCCTCGCCGGCGCGCTCGGCGACGTCGTCGGTCTGCGCGCCCGGCAGCTGGTCAATCGACTCGAGCCGATGTGGGCGGAGGTCCTCACCCCGCTGGCGCCGACGCTCGGATCGGACGAGCCACCCGCCCATCCCGACACACCGGTCCGACGCGCCGACGAACAGGCGCGGATGCGCGAGGCCATCGCTGTCGCCTTCCGGCAACTGGCGGACATCGGTCCCACCCTGGTCGTGCTCGAAGACGTCCACTGGGCGGACGACGACACGATCCAGGCCCTCACCCAGATCGCCTCGCGGATCAGCGATCACCGGATCCTGTTTGCCGTCTCGTACCGGCACGGCGAGGCGCGCGAGCGGACCGAGGTGTGGCGGCTGCTCCGCGAGCTCGACCGGATGCCCCACTGCGAGCGCTTGTCGCTCGCCCCGTACTCGCCGGCGCAGTCCGAAGAGCTCATTCGGCGCAGCCTCGCTCTGCCCGAGGTGAGCCGCGAGTTCTCCGAACGCCTCCATCGGGAAACCGGGGGTATCCCGCTGTTCATCGTCGAGACCCTGCGCGCCCTCTACGAGAAGGACGGTCTCGACGAAGCCGAGGTGTCGCGCGAGGAGCCGCCTTCTCCGCGTGACCGCCTGCCGGTCACGCCCACCGTCCACTCCCTGATCCGACACCGCCTCGACGGGCTCGAGCCCGCGTCACGCAAGACGCTCGAACTGGTGGCGGTCCACGACGGTGACCTGCTGCTCGAGGAGATCGTCACCGGATCGGAGCTCGAGTATCAGGCCGCGCTCAGCGCCCTCGACGACCTCGTGCAGAGGCGGCTCGTCGGCACACGCGAGGGGGAGTTCTCCGTCGGCCACGAACTGATGCGGCGGGTGGTGTACGACGACCTCGCGCTGTCGCGACGGCTCGACCTCCATCGGCGCGTCGCCCTGGCCATCGAGGCCCATCGACCCCACGAGGTGGAGCTGCTCGCCCACCATTTCGTCACTGCCCGTATCCCCGACCGGGCCGCCGACTACCTGGAACGCGCCGCCCAGCACGCCACCTCGGTTCATGCCTACGACACCGCCGCCCTCCACCTCGAGCGGGCCTCGGCGACCCTCGACGAGATCAGCGCCCCCAACCACCGGCGGTTCGCCGTCTCCGCCCTCCACGAGGAGGTCCTCGACGTCCTCGGCCGGCGCGAGGAGCAGGATCACGTCATCAGGCGGCTAGAACGCTTTGCCGACGCCACGACTCGCGGGGACGCCCACCGCAGGCGGGCGTGGTGGCTGGCACACCAGGATCGGTTCCCCGAGGCGGAGTCGGAAGCCGGCAACGCGCTGACCCTGGCCAAGGCGTCCGGCGATCCGGGAGCGACGGTGTCGGCGCTCACCGCGCTCGGAATGATCGCCTGCTTCGGCGGCCGGGCGGCAGAGGGGGTCCGCTTCCTCGAAGAGGCCGCGGACTTCCGAGGCACCGACCGTCGCCAGGAGGCCGATGCCCGCAATGCCCTCGGGCAGAACCTCATCGACCTGCAGAGGTTCGGCGAGGCCGAGTCCCAGCTGCTGGCCGCCCTGGCGCTTTACGGCGATCTCGAGGATGCCCGCGGTCAGGCAGAGGTGCTCGGCATGCTCGGGACACTGCGCATGGAGCGGGGTGAGCCGGAGAGTGCCGAGAAGGACTTCCTGCGCGCCATCGAGATCTCCCGGACCATTGGCTACCGCCACGGCGAGGCGGTGTACCAGATGAACCTCGGAATCCTCTACGTCATCACCAATCGCCTCGGGTCGGCGCTCGAGTCGTTCCAGGCGGCAGCGGAGGGCTACGAGTCGATGGGCAACCAGCGTGGCCTCGCCCTGGTGCAGTCCAATGCGGCCTGGTTATGGCACGGGATCATCGGTGACGATGAGCGAGCGACCGATCTCGTCAACTCCTCGCTGGGGAAGTACGAAGAGATTGGCGATGTCCGCGGCAAGGCACAGTGTCTTGCCCTTCTCGGGTCAATGGCAGGTCGAAGGGGCGACCGAGACGAGGCGCGTGACCTATTCGAGACGACTCTGAAGCTCACAACTGACGCCGGGGACGTCTGGCTGACGGCTCAAGCACTCCGTGAGTACGCGGCGTTTGAGTTGGAGTGCGCTGACTACAACCGTGGTCTGGAGCACGCGCTTGAGGCGGAGAGGCTGTGCAAAGAGTTCGGAATGAACGACCTGGCCATCAGCGTCCGCGCTTTGGTTGGTCGGCTGTATCTGCGACACGGCGAGATTGCCAAGGCATACGAGGCCGCAATGCGCGCCATGCGCGAAATACGCCCCGGAGTCGAACTTGCGCACCTCGTTCCCTTTGCCCTCGCCGAAGTGGCAGAAGCCAAGGGTGACGAGGAGGAGGCGGACCGGTTGGTGGCCATGGCGCACCGACTGCT
>JAZDHM010000219.1:0-2466 GCA_043805935.1 Actinomycetota bacterium | reverse complement strand
GACTGGCCGCGGCAGCGGCCGACCGGGACTGGCTCCGGATCGGCCTGCTCAGGGATGGCGACGGGCGGGCGATCGCCTTCGAGTTGAACCTGCTGAGGGATGGTGCCGCCGTCAACCTCAAACTGGGGTACCGGGAGTCGGCGAGGGAGACATCACCCGGCCTGGTGTTGCGGGGCCGGGTGATCGATGCGCTCATCGAGGAGGGAGCCGGCACCTTTGATCTCCTCGGCCGCGACGAGCCCTACAAACTGCACTGGACCGAGCGGACCGTCGAGCACGTCCGGGTCCGGGCGTTCCCACCCACGATGGCGGGGCGGGCCCGCCATCTCCATCGGCATCGGCTGCGGCCGGCCATCGGCCGGATGCTCGGATCGGGGCGAACCGGGCCGGCCGGTGATGGTTGAACCCCTCCGCATGGCACAATGGCCCGGCGGGCTGTGGCGCAGCTTGGTAGCGCACCTGCTTTGGGAGCAGGGGGTCGTCGGTTCAAATCCGGCCAGCCCGACCGTTACACTGCGACCCGCCGTTGCGGGTGTAGCTCAATGGCAGAGCTCCAGCCTTCCAAGCTGGCGGCGAGGGTTCGACTCCCTTCACCCGCTCGAACGGGCCGGTGCCCGATCTGCCCCTGTAGCTCAGAGGACAGAGCAGGAGCCTTCTAAGCTCTTGGTCGGGGGTTCGAATCCCTCCGGGGGCGCCGCACCGGTCGCGGTCGCATGGTGGCCGTAGCTCAGTTGGTTAGAGCGCCAGGTTGTGGCCCTGGAGGTCGGGGGTTCGAGTCCCCTCGGTCACCCGATGGAGGACGCGCGTATGCGCGTCCTCCGGCGACCCGGGTTGGGACCGGGGTCGCACGGCGATGAGCGGTATGGCGAAGAGCCAGGGGAGTGAGGACGCGCGTATGCGCCTCCTTCGGCGATCCGGGTTGGGACCGGGGTCGCCCGGCGATGAGCGGATATGGCGAGCCAGGGGAGTGAGGACGCGCGTATGCGCCTCCTTCGGCGATCCGGGTTGGGACCCGGGTCGCCCGGCGATGAGACGATGGTTGGTGATCGAGGAGGCGGGTTGACCAAGGTCAAGGATGCCGGTCCATTCGAGCGGATCCTCACGGTCATGCTCGACGCGGACGCCATCGCCGCGGGGAAACGCAGTGCGGCGGCGCGGCTGTCAAAGGAGACCCGCATCAAGGGGTTTCGCCCCGGGAAGGCGCCACTCAAGGTCGTCGAGACCATGGTGGGTGCCGAGACCATGCGCAAGGAGGCGATCGACGATGCCCTCCCCAAGGCACTCGCCTCCGCCATCGTCGAGGCGAAGCTCTCCCCGGCGGTGTACCCGCGGCTCGAGGGGGTGCGCGACGCCGCCGACGGGGTCGAGGTCGACGTGCGAATCACCTTGTGGCCGACCATCGACCGCCTGCCCGATTACTCCGGGCGCCGGGTGACCATTGAACGCCCGGAGGTGACCGAAGCGGACGTCGACGCTCAGATCGAGCGCATGCGCGACCAGTTCGCCGAGCTCGAGGACGTCGATCGGGAGGCGTTCGACGGTGACTTCGTGTTGGTCGACGTCAGGACCACCCTGAACGGCGTCGAATTCGCTGCCGGGTCGGCCAAGGACATGCTGTACGAGGTCGGATCTGGTTCGCTGCTCGAGGGCATGGACCAGGCGCTGCGAGGGAGCCGTGCGGGTGCGATCGGGCGATTCGAGACCGTGCTCCCCGTTGCCTTCGGCGAGGAAGGGGGCAAGGCGGTCACGGTACAGACGCTGGTGAAACAGGTGAAGGCCAAGCGGCTCCCCGTCGTCGGTGACGAGTGGGTGTCGGAGGTTTCGGAATTCGACACCGTCGGGGAGATGCGCGCCGAGCTCAGCCGTCAGATGCACTCGATCCGGACCCGAGCGGTGCGCGCCCGACTGGCCGAACAGGCGGTCGCCGACGTGGTGGCGGATCTCGACCTCGCTCTTCCCGAGCGCCTGGTCGACGCCGAGATGGATGCCGTATTCCACCGCTTCGCCCACCGGCTGGAGAACCAGGGAGTCCCGTTCGACCAGTACCTCAGCCTCACCGGGCAGGATCAGTCGGCGTTCTTCGCGGACCTGAGGTCGCAGGCCGAATTGAACCTGCGGACACGCGTCCTCCTCGAGACGGTGGCGCAACGCGAGGGAATCACCGTGACCTCCGAGGAGTTGGAACAGACCATCGCCACGCTGGCCGCGGCGTCGCGGATGCCGGTCGAGGAGTACCGCAAGGCACTCACCGAAGGTGATCAAGAAGAGACGCTGGCCGGTGATATCCTGCGACGCAAGGCCGCCGACCGGCTCACGGAATTCGTCGTACCGGTCGACGCAGACGGTAACGAAGTCGAGCTCGCCGAGATCGAGGTGCCCGCTGCGGCGGCATCCGACGAGGCGGTCGGCAGCGGTGAGGGGTCCGGGACCGCCCCGGAAGACGACGAACACGGGTCTGAGCCCGCG
>JAZDHM010000218.1:0-9245 GCA_043805935.1 Actinomycetota bacterium | reverse complement strand
CGCGTGTCCCCCTGGAGCCCGAACGGCTCGAAGAGGTCGTCGAAGGTTTCGATGTCGTCGTCGTCCATGAGGATTCGGGCCCGATGGGAGCCTATCTGGGACCCGGGCTATTGTGCCACGGATCGAGATTCGTTCACCGATGCTGGCAGACATTCGCGCCGTGGAGCACTGGAACACCTTCGACGTCCTCGCCGGCGTCGTGGTGGTGGTGGTCGTCGTGGTCCTCGTCGCCTACGCCATGGTTCGTGTCGTACATCGGCGATAGGGTCCGGTCGATGGAACCGATGTCGGACGAGCGACACCCATGACCAGGCCGACCACCCACTACCGCTGTGAGCTCTGCGCGTACGAGGGCCCGAAGTGGATGGGGTTCTGTCCGCAATGCCGGGCGGACGGGGCGCTGGTCACGGTGGGCGCCCTGGCCGGACGGAGCCGCCGGGCTGGGAGCGCCCGGGTGGTATCGGTCGCCGAGGTGGGGGAGACCGTGGTCTCCCGGCGCCCGACCGGGATCGACGAGGTGGATCGGGTACTGGGGGGCGGCCTGGTGCCGGGTGCCGCCATCCTGGTCGGCGGCGAGCCCGGCGTAGGCAAGTCGACCCTCCTGCTCCAGGTGGCGGCGGAGCTGGTCCGGCGAGGGGGTCGCGCGTTGGTTGCCTCCGCTGAGGAGTCCCTCGATCAGATCAGCATGCGGGCCCGCCGGCTCCACGTGGCCGACGACGGGCTGCTACTCACCGCCGAGCGCGACGTCGACACCATCGTCGAGGCGGCGACCTCCCTCCTCCCGGACCTGCTCATCGTCGATTCGATCCAGACGGTGGAGGCGCGCGAGGTCGGTGGGTCGCCGGGGGGAATCGCCCAGGTGCGCGAGGTCGGCGCCCGGCTGGTCCATGCCGCCAAGGAGACGGGCGTGCCGGTGGTGCTGGTCGGCCACGTCACCAAGGACGGGGGGATCGCCGGTCCCAAACTGCTCGAGCACACGGTCGACGTCGTCCTCTACCTCGAGGGCGATCTCGAGCGCGGCCTGCGCGTGCTGCGCTGCCTCAAGAACCGATTTGGTCCCAGCCACCAGGTGGGCCTCTTCGAGATGCGGGAGACCGGTATGACCGAGGTGACCGACCCGGCCGGCCTGCTCGTCTCCCAGCACCTGGGGGCGGTCCCGGGGAGCGTGGTGTTCCCGGCGGTCGACGGCCGCCGTCCACTCCTCGTGGAGGTGCAGGCTCTGGTGGCGACGACCTCGATCCCCCAGCCGCGGCGATCGGTGAAAGGTCTGGAGGCGGCCAGGATCCATCAGGTGCTGGCCGTCTTGGAGCGCCACGCCGGGCTGTCGTTCGGCGACCGGGACGTGTACGTGAGCGTGGTCGGCGGGCTGAAGCTGCGGGACCCAGGAGCGGACCTCCCGGTGGCGCTCGCCCTGGCTTCGTCGCTGCTCGGGCGAAGCATCGGCCCGGTCGCCGCCTGGGGCGAGGTGGGGCTCACCGGCGAGCTGCGCGCCGTCGCCCACGGCGAGCATCGGGCGGCCGAGGCGAAGCGGTTGGGCATCGAGATCGCCCTCGGTCCTCGCGGCAACGGCGAGGACCGGATCGAACGAGTGCTGGGTTCGGTCGGGTTGCTGCCGTAACCGTTGTCCGCTACCCGCTGCCCGCAAGAATCTCGTCGCGGCGTCTTGCGCATTGCGCATTGCGTCTCTTGCATCGCGCACTCGTCCCCTCCGGAGGCGAAACGGCGTAGTAGCCTCGCCGACGGATGGCATCTCGCGATCCCGCTCTCGATGTGCTGCGCGCCGTCGCACCCGGCACGCCTCTTCGCAATGCCATCGAGCTGATCCTCCGCCAGGAGACCGGTGCGCTGATAGTGCTCGGATACGGTCGCGACGTCGAGGCGATCTGCAGCGGCGGGTTCCACCTCGACGGCGCCGACTTCGCCCCGGCGCGGCTCGCCGAGCTGGCCAAGATGGACGGAGCGGTGATCACCGACGAGGCAGCCGAGGTGATCTACCGGGCGAATGTGCACCTCATACCCGACTCGTCGATCGCCACGAGCGAGACCGGCACCCGGCACCGCACCGCCGAGCGGGTCGCCGTGCAGACCGGGCGCCCGGTGATCGTGGTGAGCGAGGGGCGCCAGACGGTCAACGTGTACGTCGGGTCGACCCAGCTCGAGCTGCGCAGCCCGACCACCCTGCTCGCTCAGGCGAACCAGAACCTGCTCACCCTCGAGCGGTTCCGGCGCCGCCTCACCGACGACGAGGACCGGCTCACCCAGCTCGAGGTCGACGACATCGTCGTGTTTCGAGACGTCATCAAGCTCCTCCAGCGTGCCGCACTCGTTCGACGGATCGGGCGGGACCTGGATCACTACGCCGTCGAACTCGGCGGCGAGGGTGAACTGATCCGCCTGCAGCTGGTGGACCTCATCACTGGCGTCGCCGAGATGGCCGAGCTGGTGTATGCCGACTACTCACGGGCGTACCCACCGAAGCGGCGCCAGCCGCTCGACCTCCTCGAGGCGCTGTCCACCGAGTTTCTCTCCGACGACACCAAGGTGGCGGCACAGCTCGACCTGGGGGGCCAGGAGAACCCGGCGCGATCGCGCGGTCTGCGGGTGCTGGCACGGATTCCGCGGCTCCCCGATGCGGTCAAGGCATCGCTCGTGTCTCACTTCACGACGTTCCAGAAGCTTCTCTACGCGGGCGTCGGTGAGTTGGACCAAGTCGAAGGGGTGGGCCGTACCAGGGCCCGCCAGCTGCGCCGCTACTTCGACCGGCTGCTCGACACCACTCGCGTCTGGGACTTCGACGAGGAGTAGCGCCCTCTCACCGCATCCGCGCCGGGATGCGACGAGGTGGTTGGTACACTCGCTCTCTCCGCATGGCGACGAAGAAGACCTCCGCGTCCTCCACCAAGCGCTCGGCGCGCAAGGCCGCCTCCAAGAAGGCGGCTTCGGCGCGCAAGCCTGCGGCGAAGAAGGCTCCCGCCAGGAAGACCGCGTCACGCCCCACGGCGGCTCGCAAGCCCGCGGCGAAGAAGGCTCCCGCCAGGAAGACCGCGTCACGCCCCACGGCGGCTCGCAAGCCCGCGGCGAAGAAGGCTCCGGCGAAGAAGGCCGCGGCGAAGAAGGCCGCAGCGAAGAAGACTCCCGCCAAGAAGGCTGCGAAGAAGGCGGCCCCCAAGCCGGTCGTCGCCGCGCCGGCTCCGGCGAGGCAGGGCCCCGGCAGGCAAGGCTCGGGCAGGCAAGGCAGGCAGGCCCCGGGCCGGAACATCCCGCCGGTGAAGCAGCCGTCCCGGCCGGTCTCACCGTTCAGTGTGGGCGACAAGGTGGTCTACCCCCATCACGGCGCAGCGGTGATCACCAAGAAGGAGCGACGCGAGTTCGCCGGGGGCGTCACCGACTTCTTCGTGCTCCAGGTCGCCATCGATCAGCTGATCTTGCGGGTGCCCGTCTCCCGTGCCGTCGAGCTGGGAGTCCGGCCGGTCATCTCCCGCACCGCCGCCCGGCGGGTGCTGTCGACCTTCCGGACCGAGCCTGAGGAGGCCGGCGCCAACTGGAGCCGGTGGTACAAGCTGCTCACGGAGAAGATCACCAGCGGCGACATCTACCAGGTGGCCGAGGTGGTTCGCGACCTGACCCACGCCCAACAGACCAAGGGTATTTCGCCTGCGCTCAAGCGGATGCTCTCGAAAGCCCGGCTGATCCTCGCATCAGAGCTTCGGTTTGCTCTCGATCTGTCCGAAGAAGATGCCATGAAGCGCCTCGACAAGGCACTCCCGAAGGTGGAATCCGACGAGGAAGAGTGAGGGCGGCATGATCATCGAAGCCGTTCGCCTCATCGTCACACTCGGGTTCACGGCAGCAGGGTTCGCCATCGGGCGCGAGTTCCCCAAGTGGGTCGGCTCCGCCGGACCCAATCCGGACGCGGCCGTCATCGTCGGCGCCCTGATCGGCGCCGGCGTGGGCTACGTGGTTGGTGGGTTGCTCGGACGTTCCATACGCCGGGGCCTCGATCGCGCTCCCGACATGGTGTCCTCCGCCTCCGGGCCGCAGCTGTTCGCCGGGACGTTCGGACTGCTTTCCGGGCTCCTGATCGGAGCGGTGGCGGCCATCCCGATGATCATCCTGCTTCCCCGCATCGTCGGTTGGGCCTCGGGCGCCCTGCTCGTGGTGGTATTGGCGTCGTTCGGCAGCCGGGTGTTCGCCGCGCGCGCCGACGATCTCCTGGCCGCCGCCGGATTGGGCGTGCGCCGCAAGCCGGTCGATCTCGGTGAGCCGTCCGCCGGGCGTGTCTTTGTGATCGACACCTCGGCGGCGATCGATGGCCGGGTGCTCGACCTTGCTCGCGCCGGGCTGATCCGGGGCGAGATACGGGTCCCCGGGTTCGTCCTCGACGAGTTGCAGGGGATCGCCGATAGCGGCCAGAAGAACCGCCGTCGACGGGGTCGCCGCGGCCTGGACGTCCTCGACGCCCTGTCCGACCTCCCCGGGGTCAGGGTGCGCGCCGATGAGCGGACCTTCCCCGAGCACTCCGAGGTGGACGCCAAGCTCGTCTCCCTGTCGCTCGACATCAAAGCGACGCTGGTGACCACCGACCACAACCTCGCCAAGGCGGCCGGGCTGCGGGGCATCGACGTCCTCGACCTCCAGGCGCTCGGCGACTCCCTCAAGCCGGGCCCGGCGACAGGGGAAGTGGTCACCCTGCTCATCGAGAGGGAGGGGTCCGAGCCGGGCCAGGGGATCGGCTACCTGGACGACGGGACCATGGTGGTCATCGAGTCGGCCGCATCTCTGGTCGGCTCCTCGGTGGAGGTGGAGGTGTCCACTGCCCTGCGAACCGCCGTTGGTCGCCTGCTTTTCGCCAAACTGGTGGCATGAACCTCCACGGCGTCGTCGTCGGCGCCGGCTCCGGGCAGCGCTTCGGCGGCCCCAAGGCGACCGCCGTTCTCCGCGGAAGGCCGCTATGGGAGTGGGCGCGCGACGCTCTCATCGACGGCGGCGCGGCATCGGTGGTGCTCGTCGGGCCGATGCCAGGGGGCATGCCCGGCGGCGAGCGGCGGCGCGACTCGGTGCTGCTCGGGCTCTCCGCGCTCCCCGCAGGCACCACCCACGTCGTGATCCACGACGTCGCTCGCCCGGTGGCGACGGCGTCTCTGACGCGGGCCGTTGTCGCCCGGCTCGCCATGGGGGACGTCGCCGGCGTCGTCCCGGTGGTTGCGGTGCGCGACACCATCAAGCGGGTGGAGGGCGAACGGGTGGTTGCCACCGTCGATCGCGCCGGTCTGGCGGCGGTGCAGACCCCCCAGGCCTTCCTGCTCGAGGCGCTGTTGGAGGCGCACCACGCTTCCGACGATGATGCCTCTGACGACGCATCCATGATCGAACGCACCGGGGGCCGGATCGTGTCCATCCCGGGTGAGCCGTCGAACCTAAAGATCACCTATCCGGAGGACCTGGCGGTGGCCGAGGCACTGCTCCGATGAGGACCGGCTGGGGCCTCGACGCCCACCGGTTCAGCCCGTCGGGTTCGGTGAAACTCGGCGGAGTGGTGGTCGACGAGTCGATCGGTGTGGAGGCGACCTCCGATGGCGACGTGGTCGCCCATGCCTTGATCGATGCCATCCTCGGCGCCGCCGCCATGGGCGACATCGGCGATCGCTACCCGAGTGACGATCCGCGCTGGATGCGGGCCGATTCGATGACGATGCTGGCGGGAACCGTGGCCGACGCCGCCGCCCAAGGGTTTCGGGTGACTGCGGTGGACGTCACGGTCGTCGCCGAGCGGGTCCGGGTCGCCCCGCACCGCCAGGCGATCCGGGCGGCTCTCGCTGCCGCCCTCGGCATCGAGATCGGCCGGGTGTCGGTGAAGGCGACCACCACCGACGGGATGGGGTTCACCGGCGGGGGCGAGGGGCTGGCGGCAGTGGCGGTGGTGGTGGTGGAAGAGTCCTAGCAAGGCGCAATGCGCGATGCGCAATGCGTGATGTGCGATGCGCGATGTGCGATGCGCGATGCGCAATGGGCAATGCGTCGCGGGTAGCCGGCTTTGGGCGTCGTCAGTCATCAGCAAGACGGAACGTCCCACGGTCAGCGGTCAGCGGGCGGCGGTCAGCGGGCGGCGGGTGCCGGGTGACCGGCGAAGGGCGAAGCCGGTCGGCGCGTCTCTTGCTGGCGTCGGGCGTCGGGTGACGGGCGACCGGCGACGGGTGACCGGCGTCGGGTGTAGGGCGACTGATCATGAGTTCATTGGCGCACACTCGACCCCGATACCATCCCCCACCCATGCATGTGTACAACACCCTGGGACGCGCGCTCCAGGAGCTCGAACCCCGCACCGCCGGCGAGGTCTCGATGTACGTGTGCGGGCCAACGGTGCAGGCCGCCCCACACCTCGGGCACGGCCGGCAGGCGGTCGCCTTCGACGTGATCGGCCGGTACCTGGTGTGGCGCGGATTCCGCGTCCGCTTCGTCACCAACATCACCGACGTCGAAGACAAGATCATCAAGGCGGCGGCCGACGAGGGGATCACGGCGGAAGAGGTAGCCCGGCGTGCCACAGTCCAGTTCCTCGACGCGTACACCCGGCTCCGGGTGCGTCCTCCCGACGAGCTGGTCTACGCCACCCGGGAGATCCCCGCCATGATCTCTGTCGTCGCCAAGCTGGTGGAGCGGGGCCATGCCTATCCGGCGGGAGGCGACGTGTACTTCTCGGTGCGCTCCCTCCCCGCCTACGGAAAGCTCAGCGGCCGCAACGTCGACGACCTGCGGGCTGGGGCGAGGATCGAACCGGGCGAGCACAAGCGCGATCCCCTCGACTTCGCCCTGTGGAAGGCGTCCAAGCCGGGCGAACCCACCTGGGACTCGCCGTGGGGACCGGGTCGGCCCGGGTGGCACATCGAGTGCTCGGCGATGGCGGTCGCCCGCCTCGGCTTCGGCTTCGACATCCACGGCGGCGGCCTCGACCTGATGTTCCCCCACCATGAGAACGAGATCGCCCAGGCGGAGGGAGCCGAGGGCAGCGAACCGTTCGCCCGCTACTGGCTGCACAACGGGATGCTCAATCTGCGCGGCGAGAAGATGTCGAAGTCCGAGGGCAACACCGTCGGGCTCCTCGACGTGCTCGACCGCTACCGGCCAGAGGCGGTCCGGCTCTTCTACCTGCGCGCCCAGTACCGCCAGCCGATCGAGTTCGGCGACGATCTGCTCGTCGACGCCGAGGCCTCGCTAGGGCGCCTGTGGGCGTTCCGCCGCCGCATCGGCGAGGTCGACGCCAGCCCCGACTCCGAGGTGATCGCCGCGTTCCGCACCGCCATGGACGAGGACTTCAACACGGCAGGGGCCATGGCGGTGCTGTTCGACGCGGTCCGTGAGGGCAACCGGCTGCTCGACTCGGGGGAGGATGCCGGGCCGATCGTCGCCGCATACGACGAGATCGTGGGCGTGCTCGCCATCGGCGAGGGCGCCGCCGACCTGGCCGATCTCGCCGGCGCCCTCGTGTCGCTGGGGGCCGACCTGGGCGTCACCGGGTCCGAACCGGCGGCCATCATCGCCGGGTTGGTGGCGATGCGGGGAGCCGCTCGCGAGGCGCGCGACTTCGCCACCTCCGACCGCATCCGTGACGAGCTCTCCAGACTCGGGCTCGTGCTCGAGGACGGCGCCAATGGCACCACCTGGCATCGGCGATAGCGTCGAGGGGGTCCACGCGGTTGCGGCGGCGCTCGACGCCGGCCGGGTGGAGCGGCTCACGGTGGAACGAAGCCGGGTGGAGACCCTCGGCCCGCTGATCGATCGGGCCAGGTCCTCCGGAGTGGGCATCGACCTGGTCGACGACGTCCGCTCCCTGGCGGCCACCGATGCCCCGCAGGGCGTGGTGGCGCGGTGTCGGCCGATCCCGGTCGGCTCCGTGGACGATGCCGTGGCGGCACGGTCGCCGGCAGCGGTCGTGGTGCTCGACCACCTCGAGGATCCCCGCAACGTCGGAGCGATTGCCCGCACCGCGGTCGCCGCGGGCGTGGGCGGCCTGATCGTGGCGCGCCACCGGTCCGCCCCTCTCGGCGCCACCGCCTTCAAAGCCGCTGCCGGGGCGTTCGAGCACATCGTGGTCGCCGAGGTGTCATCGGTGGCTGCCGCCGTGGCCGACCTTCGCAGGCTCGGGGTGTGGACGATCGGGCTCGATACCGACGGCGAGCGGAGCCTGTTCGGCCTCGACCTCCTGGCCGAGCCGTGCGCGTTGGTGCTCGGCGCCGAAGGGGCGGGGCTCGGGCGCCTCGTGCGCGACCGGGTCGACATCGTGGTTTCCATCCCGCTGCACGGTCCCGTCGAGAGCCTCAACGCATCGGTGGCAGCGTCCCTGGCGGTGTATGAGATCGCCCGCGTGAGGGGGCGGTAGCGCGTCTACTGCGCTCGCGGTGTGAGCGCGAGGAGCGATAGGCCTCGCTTCGCTCGGCCGCGAAAGGCGATGTCCGAAACCTCGATGGCGCGTCTCTTGCGGACGGCGGGTAGCGGACAACGGGAGGCGGGCAGGGCCCCAGAGCCGGGTGTCGGAATCGAACCGACGACATCCGCTTTACAAGAGCGGTGCTCTGCCAACTGAGCTAACCCGGCGGCGGCGACCAGCGTACCGTGGACGGGTGGTGGGTACCCGCAAGACGCGCCGGGGTGTGCGCGAACTCGATCGCTTGTCAGTGCCGCTCCGGCGGATTGCGCATTGCGCATTGCGTCCTGGCAAATCCGCGATTCTGACACCTCCCCCTCGTACCCTGCGGTCGATGCTCTCCGATGGCGATCGCGCGGTCCTCGAGTTCGAAGGCTCGTGGTGGCACTACCCCGGCCCCAAGGATCGGGCGATCCGTGAGTACCTCGACATGAGCGCCACCCGGTACTACCAGGTGCTGCGCCGGCTGCTCGACGATCCTTCGGCCGAGAAGACGGCGCCGCTCACGATCCGCCGGCTCCGCCGGATCCGCGAGCACGCCCGCCGTCGCGCCGTCGAGCGTCGTCTCGGTGAGCCCGGCGGCTGATCGGTGGACGCCGACCGGGGGATCCGGCGGGTCGGGATCGTCGCTTGGAGCCTCCTCGGCACCCTGCTGCTGATCGGCGCCATCGCCTGGGTCCTTCTCAGGGTGTGGATCATCATCCCGCCGATCGTCCTGGCCATCGCCATCATCTACATCCTCAACCCGGTGGTGAACGTACTCCACCGCAAGGGCCTGGCCCGATGGCTCGGCTCGTGCCTGTCCTACGCGGTGTTGATCGGG
>JAZDHM010000217.1:0-2477 GCA_043805935.1 Actinomycetota bacterium | reverse complement strand
CCGTCGGGGAGGCCTGCCCGCATGAACAGTTCGGCGCAGAAGTTGGCTGCGGATGGGTCCTTCTCGGAAGGCTTGAGCACGAAGGTGTTGCCGCAGGCGATGGCGAGCGGGTACATCCACATGGGCACCATGGCGGGGAAGTTGAACGGTGTGATCCCGGCAACCACGCCGACCGACTGGCGGATGGAGAACGTGTCGACCTCCGTCGACACCTACTCGATCCGTCAGCCGATGGGCGTCGTCGCCGGGATCACGCCGTTCAACTTCCCGGTCCTGGTCCCGATGTGGATGTACCCGATTGCCATCGCCTGCGGCAACACCTTCGTGCTCAAGCCGTCCGAGAAGGACCCGTCGGCTCCCAACTTCGGCGCCGAGCTGTTCATGAAGGCCGGACTCCCCGCCGGGGTGCTCAACGTGGTCCATGGCGACAAGGTCGCGGTCGACCGGATCCTGCAGCATCCCGACATCGCCGCGGTGTCGTTCGTCGGGTCGACGCCGGTCGCTCGGTACGTGTACGAGACGGGCACCGCCTCCGGCAAGCGGGTGGCCGCGCTGGGCGGGGCGAAGAACCACATGATCGTGCTGCCCGACGCCGACATGGAGCTCGCCGCGGACGCGGCGGTGTCCGCGGCCTACGGGTCGGCGGGGGAGCGGTGCATGGCGATCTCGGTGCTGGTCACGGTCGGGGACACCGCCGACCGCCTCATCCCCAAGATCGTCGAACGCCTCGGAAAGGTGAAGGTCGCCGCGGGTCTCGAGGAGGGGGCGGAGATGGGCCCGCTGGTCACCGCCCAGCACCGCGACCGGGTCGCCGGGTACATCGACACCGGGGTCGCCGAGGGAGCGACGCTGGTCGCCGACGGACGGAACCTCATCGGCGAGCAGGACGGCTTCTTCGTCGGGCCGACGCTGTTCGACCACGTCACCCCGGACATGGCGATCTACAAGGACGAGATCTTCGGTCCGGTGCTGTCGACCGTGCGGGTGGACACGTACCACCAAGCGATGCAGCTGGTCGACGACAACCCCTGGGCGAACGGGGTGGCGATCTTCACCAACGATGGCGGTGCTGCCCGCAGGTTCCAGAACGAGGTGGGCGTCGGGATGATCGGCATCAACGTCCCGATCCCGGTACCGATGGCCTACCACTCGTTCGGCGGGTGGAAGAACTCGATGTTCGGTGACGCCCGGATGTATGGGTCGGAGGGTGTCCACTTCTACACCCGGCTCAAGGTGATCACGTCGCGCTGGTCCGATCCCGCTCACCGCGGGGTGAACCTCGGCTTCCCGCAAATGGAATAGGGGCCGCGGCGGCCCCTATTCCGGTCGCCCGGGTTCACTGCCCGGCATGGGGTAGGGGCCCCGTGCTCGGGAGGAGGCCGGGGGTGGGGCACCGGCCGGGTCTTGCCAGCCAGACCCGGGCGACACCGCGATGAGGCGTCAGCCGAAGAGCCATGAACAAGCGGAATAGGGGCCGCCGCGGCCCCTATTCCGCTTAGAGGGTCTTCATCTCCGCAGCGAGGCTGGAGAGTGAAGCCTTGGCGTCGCCGAACAGCATCGTCGTGTTCGGCATGTAGAAGAGTTCGTTCTCGATGCCGGCGAATCCGGGGTTCATCGAGCGCTTGAGAACGATCACCGACTTGGCCTTGTAGGCGTCGATGATCGGCATCCCGTAGATGGGGCTCGACGGGTCGTTGACCGCGGCGGGGTTGACCACGTCGTTGGCGCCGACGACGAGCGCCACGTCCGTGTCGGGGAACTGCGGGTTGATCTCGGACATCTCTACGAGTTCGTCGTAGGGGATGTTGGCCTCGGCCAGGAGCACGTTCATGTGGCCGGGCATCCGCCCCGCCACCGGATGGATGGCAAAACGCACCTTGCCGCCGTTGCGCTCGATCAGCTCGGCAACCTCCTTCACCTGATGCTGCGCTTGGGCGACCGCCATCCCGTATCCGGGGACCACCACAGCCAGGCGGGCGTAGGCGAGCCGGAGGGCGGCATCGGCCACGGAAACTTCTTGGACGGCGAGCCCAGCGGCCGTCTTGGCGGCGGCGGTCACCTGGGATCCGAAGGCCCCGAACAGGATGTTGCGGAACGACCGGTTCATCGCCCGGGACATGATGATCGAGAGGAGGAAGCCGGAGGCCCCGTCGAGAGCCCCGGCGATGATCAGGACGGTGTTGCCGATGGCGAATCCGGTCGCCGAGGCCGCCAATCCGGCGTACGAGTTCAGCAGGGAGATCACCACCGGCATGTCCGCCCCACCAATGGGTAGGACGAGGAACAGGCCGACCGCGGCGGACAATCCGACGAGGAGGAAGAAGGCGAGCCGAGCATCCGGGTGGGTGATCACGAAGATCAACAGACTCAGCGTGGCGGCGAACAGCGCACCGTTGACGATGTTCTGTCCCTTGTACGTGATGGGTTTGCCGGGCAGGAACTCGGCGAGTTTCCCGAAGGCGATGAACGACCCGGTG
>JAZDHM010000216.1:0-2955 GCA_043805935.1 Actinomycetota bacterium | reverse complement strand
CCTTACTTGTCAGGCCATACACCTGTTGATAACCTGTTGATATAAGCAGGAGGACGTGTTGGCTGAACGCGCCAAGGTTGAGGGCTCCGGGGCAGACCAGGCACCCTGGGATGCCTTCCAAACCGCGTTGCGGAGCCGCGTCACGCCAGTTACTTGGCGCACTTGGCTCGAGAGCCTGGGACAGCAGTCGGTGGACGGGAACACCGTGCGCGTCGTTGCTCCGAGCGAGTTCCATCTTCGTTGGGTGAACGAGAAGTACCGGCCCCTGATCCAGGAGGCCGTCGCCGCCGCCTACGGCCCGTCAGCCTCGCTCGAACTCGATGCGACCGAATCGCCCACCTTCGATCAGCCCACCATCGACGATGACCCCGAGCCCGAGCCCCTCCCTCGCGATGACACGGCCCACGGTCACGGTGAACCGCGGCTCGTCCCGAAGTACTCATTCGAGAACTTCGTCGTCGGTCCCTCCAACCGCTTCGCCCACGCCGCCGCCCTCGCCATCGCCGAGCAGCCCGGCGGAAATTACAACCCGCTGTTCGTGTATGGCGGAGCAGGCCTCGGCAAGACCCACCTCCTCCACGCGATCGCCCAACACTGCGCCGACCTGCACCCCCGACTGGTCATCTGCTACCTCAGCTCCGAGGAGTTCTTCAACGGCTTCATCGACGGCATCCGCAAGAAGCGCATGGACGAGTTCAAGGCGCGGTATCGCTCCGTCGACATGCTGCTCCTCGACGACGTGCAGTTCTTCGAGGGCAAGGAGCAGATCCTCGAGGAGTTCTTTCACACGTTCAACACGCTGTACGAGGCCGGCAAGCAGCTGGTGTTCTCCGCCGATCGTCCGCCGAAGAGCCTTTCCAGCCTCGAGGACCGCATTCGCAGCCGCTTCGAGTGGGGGCTCACCACCGACATCCAACCACCCGACGTCGAGACCCGGCTCGCCATCCTCCGCAAGAACGCCGCATTCGCCCCTCAAGTCGTGCCACAACCCGTATTGGAGTTCATGGCCAACCGGGTGGTCGACAACATCCGCGAGCTGGAGGGAGCCCTCACCCGGGTCACCGCCTACGCGGCGTTGACCCATCAACCGATCGACCTGGACATGGCCGAGGACGTGCTCCAAGATCTCGGCCCGGCGCACGCCGCCGTGCCGATCAGCCCGGGGCGGATTCTGGCCGCCACCGCAGAGTCGTTCGGGGTCTCCATCACCGATCTCGAGGGCCCGAGCCGGCGCCAGCCGCTCGCCCGGGCGCGCCAGGTGGCGATGTACCTCTGCCGCGAACTGACCGACCTCTCCCTGCCCAAGATCGGGGCGTTGTTCGGAGGCCGCGACCACACCACCATCCTCCACGGTGTCAACACGGTCGCCAACGCGATCAAGATCGATCTGACCCTCTTCGACCGTGTCACTGCCCTGTTGCAAAGTCTGAGGAAAACGTGACTACTCATCCCCAGCCCGCCGCCGACCCTCTCGACCCTGTGGACGATCACGCGCCGTCGTCCCCAGGGCCCGAGCACCCAAATGACCCCCCAACCAGCCCGTTCGCGGAATCGTCCACAATCCACATGCCCTACTACTACGACTTGATGATTCTCTGATCTCTGAAGAGAAGAAGCAGAAAGGGACAAGCTGTGCGTATCAGGGCGGAACGGGACGACCTCGTCGACGTGCTCAGCCGGGCGGGCAGGGCCGTTGGCGTTCGCTCCCCGATGCCGATCCTTCAAGGGGTGCTCGTCGACGTGACCGGCCGGTCGATGAGGGTCACCGGCACCGATCTCGACGTGACCGTACGGACCAACCTCGAGGTCGAGGTGATGGAACCCGGGACGACCGTCATCCCCGCTCGGCTGGCCACCGAGGCGGTCCGCAAGTTGCCGGCCGGGGCGGTGGTCCTCCAGGCGGAGGCCGGCGAGGTCGAGATCACCGGCGGCGGACCGCGCTTCCGCTTTCGCGAGTTCAACGTGGAGGACTTCCCCAAGCTGTCGGAGCCCGACCTGACCGGTGCGGTCACGGTGGACGGGCCGACGTTCGCCGCGGCGATCGCTCAGGTCTCGGTGGCAGCCTCCACCGACGATGCCCGGCCGATCCTCACCGGCGTGTACTTCGAGAACGAGGGCGGGAAGCTGCGGATGGCGACCACCGACTCGTACCGGCTGGCGGTGCGAGACCTCCCCTCGGTCGACGCGCACATGGTGGGCCTGGTGCCGGTGCGGGCACTCAAGGAGCTGGCGCGCAGCGTTGGGGCCAACGCGCTGAAGGTGGCGGTGGGGGATCGGGAAGCGGCCTTCTCGTCGGATCGGGGGAGCCTGACCGCACGGCTCATCGAGGGCTCGTTCCCCAACTACCGCTCGTTGATCCCGCCGTCCTACCCGAACCGGCTCGTCGTGGGTCGGGATGCCCTGCTCGACGCCATCGACCGTGCATCTCTCGTGGCCGAGGATCACATTCCGATCAGGATGGCCCTGCAAAAGGGCGGCATCGAACTCAGCGTCACTCGCCAGGACGTCGGTGGGGAGACGGAGCACGTCGAAGCCGAATATTCGGGCGACGAGATGACGATCGCCTTCAACAGCAGGTACCTGAACGACGGTGTTGGCGCGATCGACACGGAGAACGTGATCCTCGACGTGATGGATCCGCTCAAGCCCGGCGTCTTGCGGGGTGAAGGCAGCGACGACTACCTCTACCTCTTGATGCCCGTGCGGCTCTGAGGTCCGGTGCGGCTCGCCTGGCTCGAGGCCCGGGACTTCCGGTCCTATCCCACCCTCGAATTTCGGCCCGAGCCGGGGGTGAACGTCCTCGTCGGTGACAATGGATCGGGCAAGACGTCGATTCTGGAGGCGATCGGCTATCTCGCCACCCTGGCGTCGTTCCGGCGCTCGCCGGACGCGGCACTGGTGCGATCGGGAGCGGCGGCCAGCATCGTGCGCGGCGAGTTCTCCTCGGACCGAAGC
>JAZDHM010000215.1:0-6972 GCA_043805935.1 Actinomycetota bacterium | reverse complement strand
CCCACGTTGTGCCCCATGAACGTCTCCAGGGGCACGCCGGCGAACTTGACCCTGCCGGTGAATGGATCAGATCCGGGGCCGAAGAATCCGGCGGGTAGCCCGAAATCGAAATGGGTGGACTGGGGATCGGTCTCGAAGAGGTCGTACCCCGCCGGGATGGACGTGGGTTGCGCCCACGCCGTCCCCCAAAGACCGGTGCCGATCAGCGCGATCCCGAGCAGCGCAGCCGCCGCTCGCCACGTGAGCCCCTTGCGTGTCTTCATGACTCCCTCCAAGTGACAGGGAACCGACTCGCTTCTTGCGCGATAGTGAAACATATCAGGGGGCGCCGACCGGTGCAGGGGAAGTCGGGTAGGAACTCCCGGGACTGAACGGAGGATCACCGACTTCGGAGGGCACACCGCAACCGCCACGTTGTCGGTGCTCGTCCCCTGAGGCGCGGCTGGCCGTGTCCCGGTGGCGCGCTCCTCTCAGGGGACGTCATGGATCGTCGAGTCGACGCGGCTGCCGAATGGATGCGCTCGGACTCAACCTTGTGCTCGCCGCCCGACTGGCTTGGCGACCGCGGATCGCAGGGGCTGGAACTCCGCCGGCAGACCCGGGGGTCCGACCTGGAACACCTCGGTCACGTCGGGCAGCCCTCGCAGCCGGAACCGGCCCAGGCTGAGGAATCCCGCTTCGGTCGACCCAGCCATCGCGCTCTTGGTGTTCCCGGACACGAGCACCTGACCCCCGTGGGCCGCGGCGCACAGTCGGGACGCGGTATGGACGGCGAGACCGATGTAGCCCTCCTCGGTGAGGGTGGTGTCACCGCTGTGCACCGCCGTTCTCACCCGCACGTCGAGACCGTCGGGCCAGCGGTGGGCAACCATCGACCGCTGGATGGCGAGCGCCGCTGCCACGGCGGGATCGGCCTGCTCGAAGACGGCGAAGAACTCGTCACCCCTGACGTCCACCGGGCGTCCGCCTTCACCGACGACGGCACGACGCAGCTGGCTCCGCACGGTGCGGAGAAGCCGGTCGTATCGGTCGCCAAGCCGGGCGACGAGCGCCGTCGACCCCTCGATGTCGGTCATCAGCAGGGTGATGAACCCGGTGGGCAGGTCGGCGGAATGAGCCAAGGCAGCATGGGCTTTCTCCGACTCGAACTGCCCGGTGATGAAGCCGACCGGGACGATTCCGTGCTTCTTGGCCGCCTTGAGCAGCTTGGTTCGGGCCTTCTCCCGAGCCGCATCGGTCTCGAAGCGGACCTGACTGAAGCGGGCCAGGGCATTGCGAACGTGGGCCTCGTCGTTGATCGGGAGTCGACGCCGCCCTCGGGAGTCGACGTAGGCGAAGGCGCTGTCGGGAAGGCTTGCTCGGTCGTCGGGGCCCAGCCGGGGCATGCGGCGACGATACCCCCGGACCGGCGCGCACGCGACGGGACCTCAGCCCGGCCGCGGGCACCGCCCGACGTGCCGCAGTCACCCGCGGTCGGGACGACTTCTGAACGAGGCCGCTCAGACCGGCGGTAGGTGCTCCACGAACCAGTCGCGGGCCAGGATGGCCGCCTGCTGCAGCGTTCCCGATTCCTCGAACAGGTGGGTCGCCCCGGGCACGACGGAGAGGCGGCTCTCCCCGGCGAGGTGCGTCTGGGCCTCCCGATTGAGCGAGAGCACCAGTGAATCGAGGGCGCCGACGATGAGCAGGGTGGGGGAGGTGACTGCGGTCAGCCTGTGTCCGGCCAGGTCGGGCCTGCCCCCGCGTGACACCACGGCGAATGCGTCGCTGTCCGCCTCGGCGGCCGCCCACAGGGCAGCGGCGGCTCCGGTGCTCGCCCCGAAGTAGCCGATCGGGCGACCGACGAGCCGAGGATCCGCCCGCACCCAGGACGTGACCTGGGCGAGCCGCCTGCCGAGCAGGGCGATGTCGAACACGTTGGCCCGGTCGGCTTCCTCTGCTCCGGTGAGTAGATCGAACAGCAGCGTCCCCAGACCGGCGGCGTTGAGCATGGCGGCGACGAATTGGTTGCGGGGGCTGTGTCGGCTGCTCCCACTCCCGTGGGCGAACACCACCAGACCCTGAGATCGCTCGGCGACGGTGAGATGTCCGGCGAGTCGCGCCGAGCCGGAGGTGACTTCAACGTCCTCGTCGATGCCGGAGCCGTTGGGGGAGGGACCGGTTGCCCGATCGTCGCTCATTCGGCGGACGTGGTCCTGGGAAGGCACCGTGGCTTCAGGTTGACACCGTACCGGCCGGCCGGTCAGGGCCGTTGGCCCTCCAGGCGGCCGAGATGTCAGGCGATCGACGCGCGACCTCGCGGCGGCGTCGTAAGTTGAAGGCCGATGCAGGGCCTGATCCGTCGCCGGGACGTCGAGTGGGAGATCCCCCGTGAAGGGGCGATGCTCGTGCCCGGCGTCGTGTTCGCTACCGAGCGAATGCTGCAAGCGACCGACGCCACCGAGGCGCTCCAACAGGTGCGCAACGTGGCGCATCTGCCCGGGATCGTCGAGGCGTCGATGGCGATGCCCGACATCCACTGGGGGTACGGGTTCCCCATCGGTGGGGTGGCCGCCACCGACGTCGAGGAGGACGGCGTCGTGTCCCCGGGCGGCGTCGGTTTCGACATCTGCTGCGGGGTCCGTTTGCTGGCGTCCGGGTTCACGGCTTCCGAGTTTGCGGAACGGCGGGAGGCGGTGATGCGGGAGCTCGACCGCCGCATTCCTCGCGGTACCGGCGCCGGAGCCATAGCCGGGGGGGAGCTGCTGGACGACGTGCTGATCCGTGGCGCGCCGGCCGCGGTCGACGCCGGGTTCGGAGTCCCGGCCGACTTGGAACGGTGCGAAGACGGGGGCGTGTGGCCGGAGGCCGATCCGGGGGCCGTATCCGATCGGGCGCGGGAGCGGGGGTCGGGGCAGCTCGGTTCGCTGGGAGCCGGCAACCACTTCCTCGAGGTGCAGATCGTGGACGAGGTGGTCGATCCGGTGGCTGCCGAGGCGTTCGGGCTGCGAACGGGCATGGTGTGCGTGATGATCCATTGCGGGAGTCGGGGGCTGGGGCATCAGGTGTGCACCGACCAGCTGGCGTTGATGGGCCGGGCCATGGCGCGGCATGGGATCCGGGTTCCCGATCGGCAACTGGCATGTGTCCCGGTGGCCTCCGCCGAGGGAGAGTCGTATCTGGGAGCGATGGGTGCGGCCGCCAACTTCGCTTGGGCGAATCGCCAGGTCTTGACCCATGAGGTGCGCCGCGCCTTCGCAGCCGCCTTCGGATCCGACGCGAACCGGATGGGGATGGAGCTGGTCTACGACGTAGCGCACAACCTGGCGCGGGTCGAGGGATACGACGTCGGGGGTTCCCGGCGCCGCCTGTGCGTGCACCGCAAAGGAGCGACGAGGGCGCTCGGGCCGGGCCACCGCGATCTCATCGGCACCTATCGATCGGTCGGCCAACCCGTGCTGGTGCCGGGCAGCATGGGCACGGCCTCGTGGGTGATGAAGGGCACGCAGGCGAATCCGGCGTTCTCGTCGGCGGCGCACGGGGCAGGACGAGTGATGAGCCGCCACGCCGCTCTCCGCCACCGGACCGGCGATCAGGTGAAGCGGGAGCTCGAGGGGAGCGGGATCGCGGTGCGGCCGGGATCGGTGAGGCTGCTCGCCGAGGAGGCTCCCTACGCCTACAAGGACATCGACGAGGTCGTCGGGGTGTGCGAGCGGGCTGGCCTGGCGAGCCCGGTGGCGCGGATGCGGCCGGTGGGGGTGGTCAAAGGTTGAAGCGCCACGGCCAACTCACGCGTCGAAGATCACCTGGGCCCGCCAGACGCCGTCGTGTCTCACCTTCAGGCCGTGATGGGTGACCGCCTTGATCGGCGTCCCCCGGGTTCGCGCTGCGGTCGGTGGCACACCGCCGACCCACCCTTCGACCGATTCGGCCGAGGCGCGGTCGACGATGAAGGCGGAGAGGGCGAGCCCTCGCGTCTCCGCAACGTACAGGAGCTCCGACAGCCACCCGACCAGCACCTCCTCATAGGTCGATCCGGTCGCCGAAACCGCGATCGAGGCAACGGCCGGCGCCGCGGAGAACATCAGCTGGAACATCCCGGCGGCGCACTCCTCGAAGAGGCCGGGGAGATCCGAAGCCCAGGCCTCGATGCCGCAGTCGGCGGTGTGCTCGATCGGTCGGTGGCCGTGTGTCACGCCCGCAATCGTCGCAGGCGGCGGGGAGCGACAGCGCCCGATCGTCGGGGCCACCAGGACCGGTGCCTAGTCTCGGGGCTCGTGGATTCTCCGTCCGTACTCTTGCTCGTGCTGCTCATCGTCCTCGGCGTCGGCGCCGGGTGGCTCGGCGCCCTGGTCGGGATCGGCGGGGGGGTGGTGATCGTTCCGGCGCTGGTCCTGCTCTTCGGCGTCGACATCCGGGTGGCGGTGGCGGCATCGCTGGTGGCGGTGATCGCCACCTCGACCTCGGCAGGCAGCGTGTACCTCGGCCGGGGCCTGACCAACATGCGCCTGGGGATGACCCTCGAGGTGGCCACCACGATCGGCGGCCTGACCGGCGGGCTGGCCGCAGCCCTCCTCCCGGTGGACGTGATCGCGGCGCTGTTCGCCCTCGTGATGGGGATCGCCTCGTTTCTGGTACTGCGGGGTGCCTCCCGGCCGCCGCTGCGCCGAGTGGAGCCGGTATCGGGACGGGCAGCCGGCTGGGAGGAGCCGGGCAGCCTCGCCGGCGCCTACTTCGACGAGGCCCGGGGCGGGATGGTCCGCTACCAGGCGCGGCGGCTCTGGCTCGGGTCCGCCGTGTCGCTGCTCGCCGGGTCCGTCTCCGGGTTGCTCGGCGTCGGCGGCGGGTTCCTCAAGGTTCCGGCCATGAACCTGGGCATGAACGTACCCGTCAAGGTGGCGGCGGCCACCTCCAACTTCATGATCGGGGTGACTGCCGCTGCCAGCGTGTTCATCTACTTCCAACACGGGTACGTCGAGCCGCTGGTGGCGGTGCCCATAACCCTCGGGGTGGTCGCCGGGTCATTGGCGGCGACACGGATGGCCGGAACGACCCCGGCACCCCTGGTCAAACGCATCCTCGGCGTGGTGCTTGTGGCGGTGGCCTTGCAGATGGCGCTTCGGGCGGTGGGAGTGGGTTTCGGTGGTTGACGCTCCACTGGCCGACGCCTCCGATGAGGGTCACCGCCGGATCCAGACGGTCCTGCGGGCCGGCCTGATCCTCAGCGTGGTGGCGATGGCCGTCGGGTTTGCGGTCGATCTCGCCGAAGGGCAGATGGCGACGGTTTCGGTCCGGATCTCCTCGATCTTCCACGCCGGATCGGTGGGCGACCGGATGATGGCAGTGGGGATCCTGGCGCTGGTCCTCACCCCGGTGGTGCGGGTGGCGGCTCTGGTGGTGGTGTGGTCTCGGGAGCACGATCGGCGGTTCGCCTGGGTGGGGGTGACCGTGCTGGCGATCCTCCTCCTCGGGATTGTTCTGGGCAGGGCGTGACACCCGTGGGCACCCCGCTCGGGACCCTGCAACAAATCGGTGCCCCGAGGCGTTCAGAGAGGCCATGAGCACCGGCCGCATCCAGACCACGATCGACGCGGCCGTCACGGCGGGGCGTTCCGACCGCGAGCCGTTCGCAACCATCGACTGGGTGCTGTTCGTCACGATCGGCCTCATCTGGGGATCGTCGTTCCTCCTCATCAAGCTGGGGCTCGAGGCATTCCATCCCGGCCTCGTGACGTGGGCCCGGGTCGCCTTGGGGGCGGGTGCGCTGATGGCCGTGCCGTCCGCCCGGATCCGCATGGATCGCCAGGATCTCGGTCGTCTCGTGCAGCTGTCCATCATCTGGGTGGGGATCCCATTCACGCTGTTCCCGCTGGCGGAGGAGCACATCAACAGCGCGGTGACCGGCCTCCTCAACGGGGCGACACCCTTCTTCGCGGCGATCTTCGGTGCGCTGCTGTTCGGGAGGGTGATCGGCCGGGCGCAGCGATGGGGCATACTCGTCGGGTTCGGCGGGATCGCCCTCGTCAGCATCGGCTCCAGTGCCCAAGGTGGGAGCGCCATCATCGGGGTGGTGATGGTGCTGGTGGCGACCATGTGTTACGGGTACGCCCCCAACCTGGCCGGAACCCTGCAGCGCAAGTACGGGTCGGTGGCCGTGATGGGGCAGATGCTGGTGCTCGGGACGCTGTGGACCGCTCCGTTCGGAGTCGTCGGCCTGGTCCGGTCCGACTTCGCCTGGAAGTCGGTGGTGGCGGTGTCGGTGCTCGGCCTCGTCGGAACGGGGTTCGCTTTCGTCCTGATGGGGATGCTCGTGGGAAGGGTGGGTGGGCCGAGAGCCACCTTCATCACCTACCTGATGCCGATCGTGTCGCTGGCCCTGGGTGCCGTGTTCCTCTCGGAACGAGTGGTCCCGGTTGCCCTGCTGGGGGTGGCTCTGGTCCTCTCCGGCGCCGTGCTCGCCTCCCGCCGGGAGCACTGACCCGGCTGGGGCGCCGCTGGGTACCGGGGGAGGCCCAAGGACACCATTCCGGTGGCTGCTCATGCTCGCTTCGCCTGGTGAACCCCGGTTTCCCGGGGCCTGGCAACCTCTCCCATTCAGGACACCGGAGGGCGCTTCGCCGGCTCGACATTCGGTGGCTATCTGGCGTTGTCGCCGCCTCCCATTTAGACTGTGAGGCACCGTCTGCAGGGCACTTCCGAAAGGGAACTCACATGGCGATGTCCGCCCAACACAAGGCCGCTCTGGCCCAGGGTCGCCGCGAATCTCGTGCGATCAAGATGTACCTCGAGGCACTCGGCAATCGCCGGCCGGGTCGTCCCGTCACCCCGGTCACGCTCCAGAAGCGCATCGACGACCTCGAAGCCAAGATCGGCGCCGAGACCGACGCCTTGAAGGCGGTCGACCTCCGTCAGGCCAGGATCGAGGCCGAGGCGGCTCTCGCCAGGGCCGAAAGCGCCGTCGACATGGCGGACCTGGAGAAAGGCTTCGCCAAG
>JAZDHM010000214.1:0-4128 GCA_043805935.1 Actinomycetota bacterium | reverse complement strand
GAGCTCATCGAACGGGTGATGCGCCGGTACCGGGTGAACACCAAGCGGGAGGCGGTTGATCTGGCTCTGCGGCGCGCCGTCGGCGAGCCGATGACCCGCGAGGAGTTCCTGGCGTTGGAGGGCATCGGGTGGAATGCCGATCTGGACGAGATCCGCCGCGACCGAACGAAGGACTGGTCGTGGCCCTCGTAGACACCTCCGCGTGGATCGAGTACCTGCGGCACACGGGATCGCCGGTCAACGATTTCGTGAGATCCCTGGCCGACGAACGCTCCTATGCCACGACCGATGTGATCCTCGCCGAACTGAGGATGGGGGCCCGAACCGAGCAGGACGCTCGGCGAATCCACCGCATCGCCGACTCCGGGCGATTCTTCGCGGTACGCCCGCTGTTCGATTACGAGACGGCCGCGGACATCTACCGGTCCTGCCGGCGAGACGGGATCACGCCCCGCAGCCTCGCCGACTGCCTCGTGGCCGCGGTGGCGATCAACAACGATCTCGAGGTCCTGTCCGCCGACCGGGACTTCGCCGCGATCGCGGAGCATTCCGCGCTCCGGCTCACCAAGGTGTGACCGAGGCACCCTCTGCGCTCGTATCCTGTCCGCGTGTCCCGCACCGACATCGACATCGACGACGACCTGGTCGAACGGGTGATGCTCCGCTACAAGGTGGCCACCAGGCAGGAGGCGGTCGACCTGGCGCTGCGCCTCGCGGTGGGCGACCTGTTCCCGCGAGGGGCTCGATCCACCGGCCGGAATCGGGAGGATCGCCGCGGCAAACCGGCCGGCTAGAGGGCGATCTCGCCCATCTCGGTCGCCACGACGACCCTCCGTACCCCCGGCTCGCCGTCGCCCACCACGATCGGCAGGTCGTCCCTCCCGAGCCGTTCCTCGATGCGCCGGCGGTCGCCGGTCAGTTCGACGGAGGCGATTCCATTCGGGACGACGCCATGCGGTGCCGTCGATCTTCCAGGGTGAAGAGCAAGGTCGTCCCACTGGATGAAGAAGGGGAGGCGCAGGGGGCCGAACATCTCGTCGGCTCCCACCAGCCGCCACGACAGGCCGACTCCGTCGGGCCGGGTCCGGGTCATTGCCACCGGCTCGAGCTCGAGGCGGGCTCCCTCGGCATCGGCGTCGTCGGTGCGCAGGCACAAGGCGGCGGGGTGCAGGCCGGCCGCGGTTTGGGCCATCGCCCATCGACCCATGGGGCTCGCCTCCGCCTCCATGCGGTCGACAACGCCCATCAACTCCAGGTACGAATCAACGAGTGGGACGATGCGATTGGCGGTGCCGTGCCCGGCGTGCCGTCCCCCGGCAACAGAGGCCAGGCCGTGATTCCGCATCAACGCGTCGGATGCCGCGTCGAGATCGTCGACGATGAAGATCACGTGGTCGATCGTCACACGTCCACCCAGGTGCCGGCGCCGGCCTCGCGGGCGGCTCGCAGGAGATGGCGCGCCGACGCCAGGTCCTCGGCGGCCAGGCCGAGTGACTTGAACAGGGTGATCTCCTCAGCGGATCGGCGCCCTTCGGCTCGTCCCGCCAGCACATCCCCCAGTTCGGCGACGATGTGGCCCGGGCCGGGGATGGCTCCCTCGGCAACCGCCATGAGGTAGTCGCCCGACTCGTTCACTGTCGACTCCCGCCGGTCGACGAAGAGACGGGCGGCGGCCATCGTCGGCCCGTCGATCTCCCGGGCGGTGGGGATGCTCGACCCGACGGCATTCAGGTGGGTCCCCGGGGCGATCCATCGCCGCTCGATCACCGGATGCGGTGACGAGGTCACGGTGACCACGACATCGGCGTCGCGCACGGCCTCCTCCACCGAACCGGCCGCCTCGACCTGGAAGCCGACGTCTACCGCCGCCCCCTCTACCAGCCGCTTGACCCTGGCGGGGTCACGACCGGAGATCCGCACCCGTTCGAGCGGGAGCACCTCGGCCATCGCCGCCAGGTGGGTGCGCGCCTGCACACCGGCGCCGACGATGGCAAGGCGGCGCGAGCCCGCCCGGGCCAACGCCCGGGTGGCAACCGCAGAGACGGCGGCGGTGCGGATGGCGGTGATCGCCGACGCGTTCATCACCGCCAGCAGCTCGCCAGTCTCACCGCTGAACAGGAGCACCGCTCCCTGGTGGGCATCCTTGCCGATGGCGGGATTGCCCGGGAACACGCAGACGGTCTTGACCCCGAACACCGGGTCGTCGCCGCCGAGGTAGGCGGGCATCAGCCCGAGCAGGCCGGACGCTCCCGGGGGACGGACGATCGTGCGGAGCGGGTTGTGGATGGCGCCTTCGGCGACGTCGAGCAGGCATCGCTCCATGACGGCGATGCAGTCGCCCATCGTCAACAGGGCGGCGACCTGGTCGTGATCGAGCGTGAGGACGTTCACCGATGCACCTCCCCGGTGCGGCCGCATGATGGCACCGGCCGTGGCCGATTGACGGACCGGCCCGGCGTCGCCAGAATCGCCGCCAGCGCGCCTCGGGGCGCCTCCCGTCCGCGGCAAGAGCCGAGCTCACCCGACGATTCGCCAATCGATGAGATCTTCTTTCCTCCCCGAGAATGCGCGCCAATAGGCTCGCCCCGGGATCACTTGTCGGCTTGGTCGCAAGCCGACAAGTGATGGGACCAGCGAGCTATTGGCGCGCATTCTGACAAGCGGACACGGGGTCATTGGAAAGGAGGTCGCATGACCAGATCGCTGCCCGCCAAGCCGAACATCACCCACCTCAAGAACCGGCGAAGGACCTGAGAAGGGCCGTCGCCGCAGGAGAGGTGGAGGCCATCGCCCGGGTGCGCTCCAACCACCCGGAGATGCCGGCCGGTTCCCTCGCCCGTTTCACGCTCCGCGACGGCCAGCTGACCATCGCCCGCGAGTACGGCTTCGAGTCGTGGCATGCGTTCAACACCGAAGTGGGGGAGCGGATGGTCGACGAGCGCGACCTGCACCGCTGGTTCGGGGTGCATCTCAACAACGGCGTATGGGACGCCATCGACGCCGCCGAAATCGGCGCGGAGAGCCCGCTGTCCGACCGCGAGCTGCTGCTCCATTCGGCGTACGCCTCGGCGTACCACTGGCGCAATGTCGGCAACGAGGCCAACCACGCCCGGGGGGAGCATCTCATCGCCCGGACGGCGGTTCTCGTCGGGTTCTACGACGAGGCGATGCGCCATGCCCGCCGCTGCCTGGAGATCTGCGAGTCCAACCCGGGCTTGGTGGAGGATTGGGACCTGGCGTTCGCCCATGAGGCGGTCGCTCGAGCGGCGGCCGCGCTCGGGGACCGGAGCACCGCCGCGGAGCATCACCGGGTGGCCGCTGACCTCGGCGCGGCCATCGGTGAAGAGGGCGACCGGGTGCCGTTCCTCGAGGTGCTCGCTCGCGGCCCCTGGTTCGGGATCGCCTGAAGGCGCCTCAGTCGCCGGGCTCGGGGGAGAACTCGCCGCGGGCGACGGCGCGCAGCAACTCGCGGATCGGCGATCCTTCGAAGTGGTCGTCGAGGTCCACCTCGACCCGGAGCACCCCGTGGTCGGGTTGGCGGCGCGCCCCGATCCGCTCCAGGGGACGGAGCATCTCGACGTTGTCGCCGAGCACCCAACCGCGGAAGGTGCGGATCCCGTTGGCGATGGCGCTCGCTACGAGGAACTGGAGGAGGATCGTGCCCAGGCCGAAGCCTTGGTGGTCGTCGAGGACCGCCACCGCCGCCTCGGCGACCTCGGGGTCCTTCGGGTCGCGCACGTAGCGAGCGACGCCCAATCCCGGTTGGCCCGGCGAGTCGGGGTCGATCGCCACCCAGGCGAAGTGGTTGGTGTAGTCCACCTCGGTCAGGTACCTGAGCTCGCGCTCGTTGAGCGAGGTGACCGGCCGGAGGAAGCGGCGATAGCGCGACTCCGGGGAGAGGCGCTCCAGACCGTCGGCGAGGGCGGCCTTGTCGTCGGGTCGTATCGGGCGGATCAGGGCGTGTGAGCCGTCGCGCAACGTGACGAGATGCTCGGAGGGGAGTTCGGGCACCGGCTCAGGCTATATGCTCGCGGGGCTTGCCCGGGTGGCGAAAGTGGCAGCCGCGGCGGACTTAAACTCCGCTGTCCCCCCGTGGGGCGTGGGGGTTCGAATCCCTCCCCGGGCACC
>JAZDHM010000213.1:0-3039 GCA_043805935.1 Actinomycetota bacterium | reverse complement strand
GCCGGTTCGACCGCGAACGCCCGGGCCCACTCCACGTAGGAGATGCCGGTGCTGCCGTCCTGGGGGAAGTCCGGCAGCACAGCACCGGTGGGCAGGGCGGCGCGCACGTCCGCCGACCCGTCGGGCTCGAGATCGGCGGTGAAATAGTCGGTGACGAACCACTCGGCGCGCACCACCGCCGCACGGGCCCCGGGATCAGGCGGATCGGCCATCAGGTCTGCCTCGCTGTACAGCGGGAGCCCACTGAGGTCGGGGAGACTGGTCTCCGGGGCGGCCACCTCGTCGTCGACGAGCGTCGTGCCGGGAGCGACCGGCGGCGGCGAGCCCGGCGACCACCACGACCTCGCCACCAGGACCCCGAGGACCATGGCCCCCAGGAGACCCGCAGCCAGGTAGAGCGTCCTGCGCCTTCGATCCTCCGGATGGGTGTCCGCCATGAGGTCCGCCCACGGCACCTGCTCCAACTCCTCACGATCATCGACCATGCATCACTCCTCGAAACTGATCCGCCCACGGCGGGGCGGGTAGGGCGGTGGGACTCAGATGCCACAGCGGCCGTCCGAACAGCTGGGCGAGCCAAACCGAAGGCGGCGGCAACGTCGCCCGAGCCGGGACGGCAAGCACCAAGACGACGGTCATGACGAGCAGACGAACCGTGGGGAAGCCGGCACGCCACGGACGGATGGCGCGTGGCACCCGCGGAACCTATCCCTCGGAACCCTCCGAGACAATGGGGTCGTCGGGCGGCGACTCAGTCGCGGATGAGATCCATGAACTCGGCGCGCGATGACGCATTGGAGCGGAACCCGCCCCGCATCGCCGACGTGATCATCGACGAGCCCTGCTTCTGCACCCCGCGCATCATCATGCAAAAGTGGCTCGCCTCCATGACGACGGCGACGCCGTGAGGGACCAGCACCTGCTCGATGGCGTCGGCGATCTGATTGGTGAGGCGCTCCTGGACTTGGAACCGACGCGCGTAGAGGTCGACGATCCGGGCGATCTTGCTCAACCCGATGATCTTGCGGTTCGGCATGTAGGCGACGTGGGCCTTCCCGAAGAACGGGAGCATGTGGTGCTCGCACAGCGAGTAGAACTCGATGTCCTTGACCAGCACCATCTCGTCGGCGTCGTTCTCGAACACGGCGTTGTTGACGATCTCATCGAGGGACATCGTGTAGCCACTGGTGAGGTAGTCCATCGCCTTGGCCACCCGCAGCGGGGTGCTCTCCAACCCCTGGCGCTCGGGGTCCTCGCCGAGCTGGACGAGCATCTGGCGGACGTTCGCCTCGAGCACCGGGTCATGGACCTCGGCGGCCCCGGCCTCCATGCCAGCCTCCGTGGCGTACCTGCCGTTGGAGAAGGGGGTGATGTCGCTCGTCATGTCGGGGTGCATCCGATCGCGAAGTGGCTTCGACAGCTCATGCAAGGGGGTTCCCTCGTCCCCGTATTCCCAGTCCGGGGCGACGTCGGAGGCGGGCACGATCAGGTGTGCCTGGTTCGCCAGCCCCGGATCGGGGATCGGAGTGCCGTCCACGTCCCCCACGAACCCCTCGATCAGCACGATGTCGAGATCGATCGGCCGCGGGGCGAAACGGTCGGCCGAGCGCACCCTTCCCATCGCCTCTTCCAGTTGGCGCAGCTCGCGCTTGAGCCCCACCGGGTCCAGGTCGGTTTCCACCAACAGGGCGGCGTTGAGAAACTCCGGCTGGCCGGCCGGCCCAACCGCCTCGCTCCGATAGGGCGGGCTGGTCGCCAGCACCCGGATGGCTCGCTGCCGCCGGACTCGGCCGAGCGCGGCGGGGAGGTTGTGGTGCGGATCGAGGTTGCTCCCCGCCGAAATGACGGCCTTCATGACCCCCGCCCTCGATGGATGATCACGCCAACCGAATCGGCGAACCGAAGCGCCCCCGGCTTGCGGACCTCGACCTCGACCTCCTCGATCCGTGCATCGACGGCGAGGCAGATCTCGGCGATCTCGCTCGCCAGCCGCTCGACCAGCATCGGGGAGGTCCCCTCGACGTGAGCGATGATCGCCTTGGTCACCGTCCGGTAGTTGACCGCATCGTCGATGTGGTCGCTGGCCGCCGCCGGCCGGGTGTCGACGAACAGTGTCACGTCCACCAGCACGTCCTGCCGGTTGGTTCGTTCTTCGGGGTTGATGCCGAGAATCCCACGGAGCAGCAGGCCTTCGATGACGATCTGGTCCATGGCGAGAAGGGTAGGTGGGCGCCGGCGCGTCCGGACGGCGGAGGCGAAGGGCGAGGCCGGGCGGTCCTGGTCTTGCTGGGAACGGGTAACGCGACACAGGAAACGAGGTGACGACGACCTTCGGCCGGCGTCACCTCAGATGGGCCCCGCCGTCGACCCTCACGATCTCGCCGGTGATGAAGTCGTTCTCCAGCAGGAACCGGACCGCCTGGACCACTGGCGACGTCCCGCCGACGTGCTGCACCGGGACGTCCTTGGCGAGGGCCTTCAGGTACGCCGAGTCCTTCCCGGCGGGGGGAAGGATCGCCCCCAGGGCGACGGCGTTCACCCTGATCGCGGGAGCGAGCGCGTCGGCGGCGGCCAAGGTGAAGGTGTCGAGGGCCCCCTTCGCCACCGAGTACGAGAAGTGCTCCCGATAGGGACGCGCCGTCCGCCAGTCGGTCACGTTGACCACGGCTCCCGAGACGCCTTCGGGGAGGGCCGCGGCGAATGCCGAGGTGAGCATCACCGGCCCGATGAGGTCGACCGCGAGCGTGCGCTCGAGCGTGTCGCGGCCGACCGCACGCAGCGTGTCCTCGGTGAACACTGCGGCGCTGTTCACCAGCAGCCGCACCGGTGCCAGATCACCTGCTGCGCCAATCACACCGGCGGCCTCTGAGGCGAGGTCGGCACAGGCGAGCCGTACCTCGACACCGAGCGCCCGCGCCTCACCGGCGGTGGCCTCCGCCTCGTCGGCCGAGCGGTTGTAGTGGAGGACCAGGTTGCAGCCCGCCTCGGCCAGTCCGAGTGCGATCGCCTTGCCCACCCGCCGGGCACCACCGGTGATCA
>JAZDHM010000212.1:0-2434 GCA_043805935.1 Actinomycetota bacterium | reverse complement strand
GAGGCGGTGGGCCTGAACGGCCCTTCTGGAGGTCACCGCGAACCCGAGGGCGGCGCGGAGGTTGTCGCGCTCGGCGTCGAGCTCGGCGAGCGCCCGCAGCTGGCCGGCGGTGGTCAGGTGCGGGCTCACCCGTTCCGCCAGCTCGACGAAGGCGTCGAGGTGGGCATCCTGGATGGCGGAGCACTCGGCGGTGGCCTGCAGCGCCTCCCAGGCGAACCCGCGGATCGTCTCCAGCATGGCGAAACGAGCCTCGCCCGCTTGTTCGTCGGGCCGAACCAGGCTGTGCTCTACCAGCGACTCGAGCGTCCCAAGCAAACCGCTCGAAGCCCCCGACACGCGGCCGCAGACTTCTTCGATCATGGCGAGGGTGGCTCCGCCGCGGAACACCGACATGAGGCGGACCAGGCGCCGTTCCTCCTCGTCGAGCAGGTCGTAGGACCAGGCGATCGCTCCGCGAAGGGTGCGCTGCCGATCGGGGAGATCGCGCCGGTTCGATTCGAGCAGGTCGAGGCTCCCGCCGAGCCGTTCGAGCATCGTTTGCGGCGGGAGCAGCTTGACCCTGGCCGCCGCCAGCTCGATCGCCAGTGGCAAACCGTCGAGGCGGCGGGTGATCTCGGCCACGGCATGAGCATTGCCGGCGTCGAGGGCGAACTCGGGGCGGGAGGCCATGGCACGCTCGACGAACAGGGCGACCGACCCGATGGTTCGCAGGGTCTCGACGTCGCGCTTGCCGTTGGGCACGGCAAGGGGAGGCACCGGGAACTCCTGCTCCCCGGCGACGCGCAGGCCCGCTCTCGAGGTGACGATCACATTGAGCTTTGGCGAGGTCATGAGCAGGTTCGCCACCTGCGGTGATGCGCCGAGCACCTGCTCGAAGTTGTCGAGCACCAGCAGGAACGCCCGGTCCTTGAGGTAGGCGCCGAGCCGAACGACCGGATCCTCCGCGGTGTGGCTCAGGCCGATCGCCGAGGCGATCGTGACCGCGACCATCGACGGTTCCGCCACCATGTCGAGCGGCACGAAGAACACGCCGTCGTATCGATCGGACCGCTCGGCGGCGATCTGCAGGGCGAGGCGGGTCTTCCCGGTCCCTCCGGGACCGGTGAGCGTCACCAGCCGATGACGGTCGAGCAGAGCTCCCGCTGCACCCACCTCGGGCCGATCGACGAACGAGGTCAGTTCGAGCGGCAGGTTGTTCGGCACTGCGGACAGCGACGCCAGGGTGGGGAACTCGGCCTCGAGCCCCTCGGCGGTGACCTGATAGACGCGTTCGGGGTGGAGCAGGTCTTTGAAGCGATGCTCACCCAGGTCCCGATAGTCGGCCCCGGCGGCGTCGGCGGCGAGCGCCCGGGTGGCCTGGGACACGACGATCTGGCCGCCGTGGGCCGATGCAGCAATGCGGGCGGCGCGGTGGACGTCGAGCCCGATGTAGTCGTCGCCCCCGAGCATCCCCTCACCGGAGTGGATCCCCATCCGAACCAGCACCCGGCCATCCTCCGGCCAAGGTGCGGCGGCCAGCCGGCGCTGGGCGGCGACGGCGGCGGTCACCGCCGCCGGGGCGGCGGCAAATGCGGCGAAGAACGAGTCGCCTTCGGTTCTGACCACGGTCCCGCCGGAGCCCTCGATGGCCTCGCGCATGATGGCGTTGTGGGCCGTGAAGACGTCGCGACCAGACCCACCGAGGCGCTGCAGGAGCCGGGTCGACCCCTGGATGTCGGTGAAAAGGAACGTGACCGTTCCGGTGGGGAGAGAGCTCACGGAAACACGACCTCTCAGGCGGAGCGGGCGACATGATATCGGAGGGCGGCGGCGGTGCCTCACCGCCGGGGTGGGGTTCGGTACGCTGTCGGCCTCTCGCCAGGAGGGGAGCAGTGGCCGGAACGGCGACCTCACCATCGACGGCTCGAGTGGGAGGAGTCCGCGACGGCACCACGACCCCGGGTCCCTTCACGGTGACCGGGTGAGCGCTCACCCCGGCCTGGCCGAGGTAGTCGCGGCCCGCTCCAGGATCCACGGCCTTGCCGGGGTCACGCCCTTGATCGAGTCGCCCGCGCTGGCCGCCGTCCTGGGAGCACCGGTCTGGCTCAAGGCGGAGTGTTTGCAGGAGACCGGATCCTTCAAGGTGCGCGGGGCGGCCAATGCACTGCTGAGCCTGCCGGAGGATCGGCGAGCCGCCGGGGTGGTGACGGTGTCGAGTGGCAACCACGGTCGGGCGGTGGCGCACGTCGCCCGGGCGCTGGGGGTGCCGGCGACGATCTGCCTCTCGGCCCGGGTTCCGCCGTTCAAGGTGGAAGCGATCAGGGCACTCGGCGCCCGGGTGATCGTCGCCGGGCCGGATCAGGACGATGCCGACGTCGCGGCGCGTCGGATCGTCCGGGAAGAGGGATCCACGTTCGTGCACCCCTTCGACGACCCTGCGGTGATCGCCGGGCAG
>JAZDHM010000211.1:0-4976 GCA_043805935.1 Actinomycetota bacterium | reverse complement strand
TGGACATATCGCGGTGAAAGGGTCAGACTGAGTGGTGCGGGGGCATCGGCGCAGGGGACCGACCACCACCGTCCCCGAGAGCGCACCCTCGCCGGGCTTACTCGACCGGACCTACCCCCGGTCGAGGTCCGGCGACGACCGACGACACCTGGCCCGTCGTCGGCCCCTCAGGGTCGACGCCGCGCTGGTGCCCCCGCTTTTCGTATCCGCTGTCGGCTACCCGCCAGCCGCGATCACTCGCCAGGTTTCCACGAGGGTTCAACTCGTGGTTTCGGTCTGGCCGGTAGCGGGAAGCGGGCAGCGGGCAGCTTCTTGCCTCAGACCCTCAGGACTCCTCCTCGACAAGCGTGTCGAGGGAGGTCGGATCCACCTTCACCCCGGGACCCATGGTCGATGCCACCGTCAGTTTGCGGATGTACCGGCCCTTGGCCGACGACGGGCGCACCCGATTGAGCTCGTTGACCACCGCGGCGAGGTTGTCGCGCAGCTGCTCACGTGTGAACGACACCTTGCCGATGCCGACGTGCACGTTGCCGAATCGGTCGTTGCGGTACTCGACACGGCCGCCCTTGAACTCGGTGACCGCCTTGCGCACGTCCTGGGTGACCGTCCCCGCCTTCGGGTTCGGCATCAGCCCGCGGGGGCCAAGGACCTTGCCGAGCTTTCCCACCACCGCCATGAGGGACGGCACGGCAATCGTCACGTCCCAGTCCAGAGACTGGGCCCCCGACTCGATCTGGGCAGCGAGATCGCCCGCTCCCACGTGGTCGGCACCTGCCTCCTGCGCGGCCTTGGCCTGATCCCCGTCGGCGAAGACCAGGACCTTCACCTTCTTGCCGGTACCCGCCGGCAGCGACACGGTTCCGCGCACGCCCTGCTCGGCCTGCTTGGGATCGATCCCGAGGAGGAACGCCGCCTCCACGGTCTCGTCGAACGCTGCAGTGGCCATCGCCTTCACCAGGCCGACCGCCTCGCTCGGCTCGTAGAACGCGGCCCGATCGTATTTCGCCGTGGCGTCGGCTTGCTTCTTGCCCATCTTCTGTCTCCTCGTGGTCATCGGGGCTCGTACCCCTCCCACCGGTGCGTGTCTGTCGCTCGACCCGAGCAATCAGCAATTGGCAATTCGACATCCTGCAGAGGCGGTCTGTCCAATTGCTAATCGCTAATCGCCAATTGCCAACTGTCAGCCCTCGACTGTCAACCCCATCGACCTGGCGGTGCCTTCGACGATCTTCATCGCCGCGTCGACGTCGTTGGCGTTGAGATCGACCAGCTTGGTCTCGGCGATCTGGCGGACCTGCGCCCTGGTCACCGAACCCACCTTCACGGTGTGGGGGGTGGCCGAGCCCTTCTCGATTCGGGCTGCCTGCCGCAGCATGACCGCGGCCGGCGGGGTCTTGGTCACGAACGTGAAGCTGCGGTCCTCGTAGACCGTGATCTCCACCGGGACGATCGTGCCCGTCTGGCTCTCCGTCGCCGAGTTGTAGGCCTTGACGAAGTCCATGATGTTGACCCCGTGCTGACCGAGCGCCGGCCCGACGGGAGGCGCAGGCGTCGCCTGCCCCGCAGGGATCTGGAGCTTCAGCAGCGCGGCGACCTTCTTACGACCCATGACCGACCATCCCTCCTAGAACTTCTGGATCTGCTCGAAGTTGAGCTCGACAGGAGTCTCGCGACCGAAGATGTCTACGAGCACTCGTACTTTCGACTGGTCGACGTTGATGTCCTCGATGACGCCGTTGAAGTCGGCGAAGGGGCCGTCGGTGACCCTGATGGTCTCCCCGACCTCCCAGTCCGGCTTGAACCGCGGGGGTTTCTTCTCCTCGTCCTTGCGCACGCCGAGGATCCGTTCCACCTCGCGACGCGAGAGGGGGGTCGGACGGGTGCCGGAGCCGACAAACCCGGTGACCCCGGGGGTGTTGCGCACGACACCCCACGAGTCGTCGTCGAGGTACATGCGAACCAGCAGGTAGCCGGGGAACTGCTTGCGGGGGACGGTCACCTTCCGGCCGCTCTTGATCTCGACCACGTCCTCCATCGGGATGACGACGTCGAAGATCGACTCCTCCATGTGCATCGACCTGATGCGGGTGCCGAGGTTCACCTTGACCTTGTTCTCGTACCCGCTGTAGGAGTGGATCACGAACCACGAGCCGGGTAGGTCGTAGGGGCTGGCCGGCGGCACCGCTTCGATCGGCTCCCGGGCGATGTCTTCCGTGGCCTGCCTGTCGGCGGTGGCGACGGCGGTCGGCGGGCTATCCACCGGCAGAACGGGGACCGGCGCTTCCAGGGCGGCGGACGGGATCAGGTCTTCGCCCTGCTCGAGGTCGTTCACCGCAGCTCCAGCAACCGCAGGACGCCCTCTTTGAGCGTGAAGTCGAGGCCGAAGGTGTAGAGCATCACGAAGCCTGCCGTTACGAGCGTCACCACGGTGAAGGTGACGACCTCGCGTCGGCCGGGCCAGGCCACGCGCTTGAGCTCGGTCCTGACCTCGGACAGGAACTGGCGAAAACCGACGCGCTCCTTGCGGCGACGCGTCTGGATCATCGCAGCGCGACGCTCCTTCGCCCGCTTCTCTTCCTTCTCCTGCAGCCGCCGCAACTCTCGGTTCATGTCTCTTTCCGTCCTCGTTCCGGGTCACAGGTCGTCACGCGCACCGCACCTGCCCTCGACCTCTGGAGAGCAGGGGCGGAGGGACTCGAACCCCCAACCGCTGGTTTTGGAGACCAGTGCTCTGCCAAATTGAGCTACGCCCCTTTGGGGTGTTCGAACCCGCGCGCGAGCCTGGGACGAACGGCAAGCATTGTAACAACGGCGGGAAAGACCACGCCGCCGAGCTGCCCGCTACGCATCTCCCCGCCCAGGCTCGTCCGCGAGGCGATCAGCCCAGCTCGGACCGCCGGGAGATCACCCCGGCGATGACTGCCGCCACCGTGGCCAGGCCGATGACCGCGATCGCCGAGTACTTGATGGCGAGCCGCACGACCAGCGGATGGCGAGGGTCCGCGCCGTCCTGCTCCCCGAGACGCGACATCACCGTCGTCGCCAGCCCCTCAGGGGCAGGCAAGGTCTCCTTGGAGAGTGTGGAGAGCTCCCGGCTCACCCCAGTCGACCGGGCGAGATCGGCCTGGCACGTGAGGCATTGGTCGCGGTGAGCTTGGAGCACCCGGTTGAGCGGGAGTTCCGGGGGAATCATCGACACCAGCCGGCAGGTGATGGGATTCATGACGACTCCTCGTCGAGGAGAGAGCGCAAACGCTTGCGCGCCCGATGCAGGCGGACCTTGGCGGTGGTCTGGGTGATGCCGAGCTCGCGACCCACCTCGGCGTGGCTCCACCCGTACACGTCCCGCAACACGAGTACGACCCTTTGGCCTGGGGTCAGCTGGCTGATCGCCGATCCGAGCTCCGCCCGGACCTCGGCCAACTCGCCCGCCCGCTCCGGCCCCGCGGCGGGATCGACGAGAGCCTCGTCCAGTTGCTGGGTCTCCTGGCGGGCGGCGCGCCGGCGCAGCGTCCATGCCGTGTTGACGGTGATGCGGTGCAGCCAAGTTCCCAGAGCGGCTTCACCCCGGAACCGGGGCATGGCCCGCCAGGCGCGGATCAGCGCTTCCTGGGTGACGTCCGGCGCCAGGTCCGGACCGACGAGCCGTACGGCAAGGGTGTACACGGTGTCGCGATACCTCCACACGAGCTCGCCGAAGGCGTCGGCGTCACCATGCCGAGCCAACTCGATGAGCTCATTCTCATCGCGTTTGACCCCACCGGCGGTCATCGAGTTACCCGGACGCGGGCAGTCACCAAACGGTCGCCTCCCGAACCGAGCACGAGTTCGAGTTCGGCGCCGTGGTCGTCCACGCCGACGACTGTACCCGTCACCTCCGACGTCGCGGCGGGCCGCAGCGGCGATCGGAACCGCACCGCCAGCGAGGCGAGGGGATGGGGCCCGGTGGTGAATCGGGCCGCGGCGCGGCCCATCCAGGCAGCCATCAGCAGGCCGTGGACGATCGTCCCGGGCAGACCGGCGGCTCGTGCCGCACCGTGGTCCCAGTGGATCGGGTTCCAGTCCCCGGTTGCTGCCGCGTAGCGGAGCACGTCCGCCCGAGAGGCACCCACCCTGGCCACCGGGAGGGATTCGCCGGCGGCGGGCAGCGGCGTCTCCGGCATCGGATCGACCGGCGGACGGAGCCCCGGGGGCGGTTCCGGCTCGTCAGCGGCCCCGCCGGCGGCGACGTCGCTGAGCAGGAACACCGACCTCCCCGTCGCCCACAGCCCCGCGCTCGCGTCGGCATCGAACGAGAAGGTGGCGAGGTTGAGGGACCCGCGGGCGCGTACTGCTTCCACGGTTCCGCGGACTGCGACCATCTCGCCGATCGACAGGGGGCGCGCCCAGGTGAACGACTGCTCGGAGTGGATCAGCGACCGGGTGTAGGAGACCACCGCCTCGTCCTCGAGGAAGGCCGGGGCCACCGAGAACAGCGCCAGGTTGGCGAACCATGGAGGAGCGTGCCCGGACCACCTGTCGGGAGGGTCTCCCGTCACCGCCACCAGATCGGCGACACGGCCGGCGGTGACGTCGAGCGGAATCGGACCGAAGCTTCGACCGGCGAGATCCTCGAGGCCGGTCATCCCGATTCCGCCGTTAGCGGGTTTCCTTGTGAGGGGTGTGCGCCCGGCAGAACCGACAGAACTTCTTCAGCTCGACGCGCTCGCGCGTGTTCGCCTTGCTCTTGGTGGTGACGTAGTTCCGCCGCTTGCACACCTCGCAGGCGAGGGTGATGGGCGGTCGCTTGTCACTGGGCATGAGGATGGTCTCTTCTCTTGTCTTCTTGTCTTGCTGGTGGCTGGTGGCTGGTGGCTGGCGGCGGCTACTTGTGGATCTTGGTGACCCGGCCGGCGCCGACGGTCCGGCCGCCTTCACGGATGGCGAACCGCAGACCCTCATCCATGGCGATCGGATGGATCAACTCCACCCGC
>JAZDHM010000210.1:0-5060 GCA_043805935.1 Actinomycetota bacterium | reverse complement strand
TGGTAGGCCCCAAGGGGGCGATCTTGCAGGGCGTGCTCGAGCTGTGCCGGACGATCGTGCAACGCAAAACGATGAGCGGGGCGAGGATCCGCCTCGACATCGCCGGGTACACCGAACGGCGCCGGGAGGCGCTGCGGATCTACACCCGCCGGTTGGCCGAGAAGGTGCTCGCCGAGGGTGGCGAGGTGATGCTCGAACCGATGAACGCCGCTGACCGCAAGGTGGTGCACGACACCGTGGTCGAGATCGAAGGGGTCCGCTCGTACTCGGAGGGTGAAGAGCCCCAAAGGTCGGTGGTGGTGGCCAAGGAAGACGGCGACTAGGTTTTCCGCGCCCCGAAACCAGACGCCCGGCCCCATGGCCGGGCGTCTCGTTGTTTCACGTGAAACAGGAGATCGAGGTTCCTCCGAGGCCGTTTCACGTGAAACCCCGGTGGCTCCCGCCGTATCGATCAACGGGTTTGGCCTGTCGCTATCTTGATCTCCGTGCCCGACTCCCCCGACCTGGCCCGGAGCGCCGCCGCTTGGTGCGGCCACCACCTCGATGACGACCAGATGGCCCGGCTCTCCGGCTACGCCGATTGGTTGGTCACCGAAGCCATTCCGGCAGGGGGATTGGGACCGCGAGAGGCGCAACGAGTGTGGGGGCGGCACATCGCCGATTCGCTGGTGTTCGCCGCCGGGTGGGCGACATCCCCCGTAGAGCTCCTCGACGTGGGTACCGGGGTCGGCCTCCCGGGGATACCACTGGCGATCCTGTGGCCGGACACCACCGTGACCGTGCTCGACCGCGGAGGGCGACGGATCCGGCTGCTCACCCGGGCGGTGCGGGTGCTGGGGCTAGAGAACGTCCAGGTCGCCCAGGGCGACGTGTTCGACGTCGCCGAGGAGTGGCACGGATTGACCTTTCGCGGCTCGGTCCGGGCGCCCGAGGCCGTGGGTCTCGCCGCCCGTCTTCTCGGCGTGCCCGGCACGGCGGTCCTGGGATTGAGTCGCCGGGCGGAACCGCCGGATCGCACGCGGGACCTGATCGGTGTCGCCGAGGGCCTCGGCATGACGGCCGAGTTGATCGGCGTCGGGGCGGATATCCTTGACGGTCCGGCCTGGCTCCTTATCATGCGCCTCGGTGTCTGAATCATCCATCCGCCGCGGCACGGTCGTCGCCTTCGCCAACCAGAAGGGTGGCGTCGGCAAGTCGACCACCGCCATCAATCTGGCTGCGGCCCTCGCCGGCATGGGGGACCGGATGCTGATCGTCGACACCGACCCCCAATCGAACGCCACGAGTGGGCTCGGCATCGATCGCAGTATCGTCGAACACTCGATCTACGACGTCTTCGTGGGGGACAAGACCATCGACGAGGTGATCGAGCCCACCAGCGTGCGCGACCTCTTCGTCGTCCCGTCGTCGATCGACCTGGCCGCCATCGAGATCGAGTTGGTCGCGCGGTTCTCCCGGGAGCGCCAGCTGGCGATGGCGATCGAGAAGATGAGCGACGACTACGACTTCGTGTTCATCGACTGTCCGCCGAGTCTCGGCCTCATCACCGTGAACGCCCTGACCGCCGCCGACGAGGTGATCATCCCAATCCAGGCCGAGTACTACGCCCTCGAGGGCCTCAGCCAATTGCTGAGGTCGATCAACGCCATCCAGACCAACCTTAACCCTCGACTAAACGTCGAAGGTGCGGTGATCACGATGTACGATCGGCGAACCACGCTGGCTTCCGACGTGTCCCAACAGGTACGGGAGCACTTCGGGGATCGGGCGTATCGAACGGTGATCCCGCGGACGGTTCGCCTCGCCGAGGCCCCCTCGTTCGGAGAGCCGATCGAATCGTTCGACCCGATGAGCCGGGGGGCGGTCGCTTACCGCGCCCTCGCCGAGGAATTCAGGAGGAGACATGGCCGCAGCACGTAAGTCGGGCTTGGGTCGGGGCCTCGAGGCCCTGTTGGCGATCGAGCGGCCCACCACCGGGTACGCCATGGTGCCGGTCGACTCTATCGACCCCAATCCCCGCCAGCCTCGGGAGCGCTTCGCGCCCGACGCGCTCGAGGAGCTCGCCGCCTCGATCCGTGAGGTTGGGGTGCTCCAGCCGATCGTGATCGGGCCGGCGGACGAATCGGACCGCCACGTCCTGGTGGCGGGAGAGAGGCGCCTGCGCGCGGCGCGCATGGTCGGCCTGGGGGAGATCCCGGCAATGATCCGGCAGACCGATGACGCCACCGGCCTCGCCGAGGCCCTGATCGAGAACGTCCAGCGCGAGGACCTCGGGCCGCTCGAGGAGGCCGCCGCCTATAAGGGTCTCATGGAAGATTTTGCCATGACTCATGACCAGGTGGCGACGCGGGTCGGCAAGAGCCGCTCGGCGATCACCAACGCGGTCCGCCTGCTCAACCTGCCCGGGATGATCCAGGGCCTGGTCGCCGATGGGGCCCTTTCCGCCGGGGCGGCGCGGGCGCTACTGGGGACCGACGACACCGCGTACGCCGTCAAGATCGCCGGGCGCGCCGCCACCGAGGGGTGGTCCGTCCGCCAGGTCGAGGATGCGATCAGGGCGAGACGGGAGCGGAAGACCACCGCTCGCGTCAAGGGCGAGGGGAAGGGGGAGCGCCCCGCGCAGATCCTGGCATTGGAGGAGAGGCTCTCTGAGCGGCTCGGATCACCGGTGAGGATCGACTACGGGGCGCGCGGCGGCGGCAGGCTGACGGTGCGGTTCGGGTCGGTCGACGATCTCGAGCGGATCTACCGGACCTTCTTGCGCTGAGCGCGAACCCGAATGGGCCGCCGGTGCCATGAGCAGCTTGCACCCAGGCCAACACGTGACCCCAGGGCGAGCCCTATTCGCCCACCTGCCGATCATCGTCGGCGGTGATCCACGCCACCAAGGCATCCACGACACCGGCTCCGATCGCGGTGTCGAGCCGGGGGAGGGCGACCACGATCGCCGGAGATCTCGTGTCGCGCAGCAATGGCGTCATGCGTTCGACGGGTTCGACGCCGAGGTGTGCCGCCACCGCTTCGGCCATGGAAGCGCCGGCCGGGCTCCGAGTGCGCGTCGAGGAGAAGTAGTACACACCGGGGACGTCCGTCCCCGGGAGGGCGAACGCCAACACCAGATCGGCCGCTCGCTCGTTGGCGTGTTCGGCGCGGAGGCGCTCGGCGGGGCGGGTGTCGAGAGACCGTGACAGCAGAGGGTGGGCGCCCGCCTCACGCAGGCGCGCCGCTGCCCCGACGGCGGCCGCCCACGCTTGGTCGGCCTCGTCGTCGTCGCGGCAGAACGGGTCGACGAACACCCGCTGCCCGGCGAGGGAGGCGGGGAGTGACGACAGCCAGACTCGCTCCCGGACCTGGTCGCGTCCGATCTTCGTGGTCTCGCGAGCCATCGAGTCGAGCTCGGCGAGCACCTCGGGACCGACGATCCCGTCTTCCGGCATGCCGCGGTTCTGCTGGAAGTCGACCACGGCCCGCAATGTCTCCGGCCCGAAGATCCCGTCGACGGCCCCGGCGTCGAAGCCGATGGCGTTGAGGCTGCGCTGCACTTCGGCGACGTCCTCCCCGTGGAGCATCGGCATGCGGTGGTAGAGGAGTCGGTCCCCCAGGGTGTATCCGGCGTCGACCAGGGTGCGCCAGGTCTCGCGGCCGACGAGGCCGTCGGCGGCCATGCGGCGCGACTCCTGAAATGCCCGCACCGCGGACTCGGTGCCTTCACGGAACGAGCCGGGCGGATCGGGGTCCACGGGGAATCCCAGCGCCGTCAGGCGATCCTGGATGTCGCGGACCGCGTCACCGGAGTCGCCGTTGCTGATGTGGGCCATGACCAAGCCAATGGTACGGGTCAAGGCGCTGAAGGCAGAGGGCAGACTCGCTTGTCTGCGCTTTCTGCCGTTATCTCAGGAACTCGCCGATCTCGGCGACCAGCACGTGCTCGGGTCGGGCGCCGACGATGCGCTTCTTCTCCACCCCGTCCTTGTAGACGATCAGGGTCGGGATGCTCATCACGTCGTAGCTCATCGCCGTCTGTGGGTTCTCGTCGACGTTGAGCTTGGCGACCGTGATCTTGTCGGTGTGGTTGTCGGCGATCTTCTGCACGACCGGGGCGATCAGGCGGCATGGGCTGCACCACTCCGCCCAGAAATCGACGAGCACGGGCTTGGGGCCCGAGATCAGGGTGGCGAAGTCGGCATCGGTTGCGGTGATCGTGTTCTCAGACATGGCATGCCGGCCGCCAAGCGGCCCCCACCTCCTCGTTGCTTGCAGCCGGCTTCTCGAAACCTGCCGTTGCTGTCATCCCTGCGACTCCAGCCAACGCTCGACGTCGATGGCGGCAGCGCATCCCATCCCTGCAGCGGTGACCGCCTGGCGGTACGTGTGATCCACCACGTCACCTGCGGCGAACACCCCAGCCACCGAGGTGGCCGCATTGGCGACCGTCTTGAGGTAACCGTGCTCGTCGAGCTCCAGCTGACCGGCGAAGAGCGCGGTGTTGGGATCGTGGCCGATCGCCACGAACACACCCTGGACCGGGACGTCGGCGACATCCCCCGAGGCCACGTTCCGGACCCGGACCCCGGTCACGGAGGCGTCACCGAGGATTTCGGTGACCACAGAGTTCCACATCACCGCGACCTTCGGGTGCTGAAGCACGCGGGCGACCATGATCTTCGATGCGCGGAATTCGTTGCGGCGGTGAACGATGGTCACCCGGGAGGCGAACTTGGTGAGGAAGAGAGCCTCTTCCATGGCCGAGTCGCCCCCTCCGACGACGACGATCTCCCGCTCCTTGAAGAAGAAGCCGTCGCAGGTGGCGCATGCGGACACGCCGTGACCCCGGAGCTTCTCCTCGCCGGGGACGCCGAGCCACCGGGCGGACGCTCCGGTCGAGATGATGATCGAGCGGGTGCGGTACTCGTCGTCGCCGACCCACACGCCGAACGGACGCGACCGAAGGTCGACCTTTGAGACGTCCGAAGTGACGATGCGGGTGCCGAACCGAACCGCCTGTTTACGGAAGAGCTCCATGAGCTCGGGGCCCATGATCCCGTCGGGGAATCCCGGGT
>JAZDHM010000209.1:0-5768 GCA_043805935.1 Actinomycetota bacterium | reverse complement strand
GCGTGACACGAACACCGCGATTGGGTTTATATCGGCGCCGACCGCACGGCGGCCAAGCCGAACGGCTTCCACCAGCGTCGTTCCGCCGCCGACGAACGGATCCAGTACCAAGTCCCCGGGACGAGTGAACGCCTGCACTGCGGCAGCGGCGAACTTTGGAGGAAACCGCGCAGGATACCGGTAGAAGTCGTGCGGAGAATTAGTCCGGCGGCTTCCAAGCGACACTACATCAAAGCTGGTCGCGGCTTCGCGGAGAGCCCCGAGTGCAGAGTTCGTGGGTGTTGTGGCCATGACCGCGTCTAATCCTAAGCCCCCCGTCTGTCACGGCGTCTGAGTGAGCGGCAATGCCGAGGTGATGGGCGGCGACCGGCGCTCTCAGCCTCCGCCTGAAAGCGCCTCCTCCAGCGTCGTCCACGCCAGGTCGGCGCACTTCACCCTGACTGGGAAGCGGCGCACCCCTGCCAGCGCCTCGATGTCACCCAGCGCCGCCCCGGGGCGATCGGGATCGAGGCCGGGGTCACCCTCCTCGATGTCGAGCAGCGCCTTGACCCGATGGGTGAGGGCGTGGACCTCATCGACGCTGAGCCCGACGATGCGGTCCGCCATCATCGAGGCCGACGCCTGGCTGATCGAGCAGCCTCGGCCGAGGATTGCCGCGTCCACGACCCGCCCGTCCCGGACGGCGAGGTCGACGCTGAGCTCGTCGCCGCACAGAGGGTTCTGTCCGTCGGCGTGGAGATCTGGGTGATCCAGGTGCCCGGCCCGGCGCGGGTTGCGGTAGTGATCGAGGATCACCTGGCGGTAGAGCTCATCAAGCGACACCGAACAGCCTCCTCGCCTCGTGGAGGGCATCCACGAGGAGGTCGACCTCCCGCCGTTCGTTGTACACGTAGAACGACGCCCGGGCAGTGGCCGGCACGTCGAGCACCTTCATGAGCGGCTTGGCGCAGTGGTGACCCGCCCGGATGGTCACCGCCTGTTGGTCGAGGATCGTGGCGAGATCGTGCGGATGGATGTCGGCAAGGGTGAACGACACCGCCCCACCCCGCACCTCCGGGTCCTTCGGCCCATAGATCGTCAGGTCGGGGACCTCGGACAGGCGGTCGAGGGCATACCCGGTGACGTCCATCTCGTGAGCGCGGACGGCATCCATGCCGATCGCCTCGAGGTAGTCGATCGCCGCGCCGAAGCCGACCGCCTGGGCGATCGGGGGGGTGCCCGCCTCGAACTTGTGGGGGACCTCGGCCCAGGTCGATTCGTAGAGCTGGACGTCGCGGATCATCTCCCCGCCGCCCTCGGCGGGCTCCATCTCCTCCAGCCGTTCGATGCGGCCCCACAACGCGCCGACCCCGGTCGGCCCGAGCATCTTGTGGGCACCGAAGGCGACGAAGTCGGCGCCGATCGCCTGCACGTCGGTCGCCATATGGGGGACCAGTTGGGCGGCGTCGATCACGCTGATCGCCCCCACGGCGCGAGCGGCGCCGACCAGCTCGACGATCGGCCCGATCGAGCCGAGCACGTTGGACATGCCGGAGAACGCCACCACCTTGGTGCGCTCGTCGATCACGTCGGCGAGCCGGCTCGTGTCGATGAGGAAGTCCTTGGTGATCGGCAGGTAGGCGAGCTCGGCGCCGGTGTGCCGGGTGATCAACTGCCAGGGAACCACGTTGGCGTGGTGCTCGAGGGTGGTGAGCACGATCCGGTCGCCGGGTTCGAGGTGATACAGACCCCATCCGTAGGCGATGTGATTGATCGATGCGGTCGTTCCTCGCGTGAACACGACCTCGTTCGGTGAGGAGGCGTTGATGAACCGGGCGACCTTGGCGCGCGCCCCCTCGTACATCTCGGTGGCCTCCTGGGCGAGCCGGTAGGCGCCGCGATGCACGTTGGCGTTGTGGTTCCGGTAGTAGTCATCGACGGCGGCGAGCACCTGCACCGGTTTCTGGGTGGTGGCGGCGCTGTCCAGGTAGACGAGCGGATGGCCATCGAAGCGGCGCTGCAGGATGGGGAAGTCCTTGCGGAGGCGGGAGAGGTCGGTCACGCGTTCGGCCGCCTTCCGGCTGCACTGCAATGGGCCATGCGCAATGCGCAATGCGTCAACGACGCGACCGGCTCTCTTGCGCATTGCGCATTGCGTATTGCGAGGTCGGAATTCGAGAGAGCGCCGGTGATCACGGCACGCTCGGTTCCCGGAACGCCTCGTAACCCTCGTCCTCGATCCGGCGGGCGAGGTCGGCGCCACCGGTCTCGACCACCCGGCCGTCGACGAACACGTGGACCACGTCGGCGGTGAGGTAGTCGAGCATTCGCTGGTAGTGGGTGATGATGAGGAAACCGCGGTCGGGACCGGCGAGGCGCTGCACCCCCTCGGCAACGGTCTGGAGGGCGTCGATGTCCAGGCCGGAGTCGGTCTCGTCCATGATCGCCAGGTCGGGCTCGAGCACCGCCATCTGCAGCACCTCGTTGCGCTTGCGCTCCCCGCCGGAGAACCCCTCGTTGAGGTAGCGGTCGGCGAACTCGCGTTCCATGCCGAGTTGCTTCATGGTGTCGGCGACCTTCAACCGCAGCTCCAGGACGGTGTAGTCGGTGCCGGTGCGATTGGAGAGGGCGCTCCGCAGGAAGTTGACCACCGAGACCCCGGGGATCTCCTCGGGATACTGGAACGCGAGGAAGATCCCTGCCCGGCCGCGGGCGTCGGCGGTCCAGCCGGTGATGTCCTCACCCTTGTAGAGGATGCGGCCGCCGTTCACCCGGTAGCCGGGATGACCCATGAGCACATTGCCCAGCGTCGACTTGCCCGAGCCATTGGGACCCATCAGCGCGTGGATCTCACCACGATCGACGGTGAGGCTGACCCCGCGCAGGATCTCGACCTCCCCTGCCGAGGCATGCAGGTCGTCGATGACGAGCAGAGGAGGCTGGGGCATGGAGGCCGAGGATATCGGGGAGGGGGGTGGTAACGAAAGGTGGATTCTCACGATGTGCAATACGCCATGCGCAGCTGGCGATATGCAATACGCAATGCGCAACACCAGCTAGTGGCTCGCCGGTCTGGCGGATTGCGACATGCGCCAGCTCGTGCGGCTTGTGTCGCGCCGGCCGCTACCCGCGCACGACAGCGAACAACTCGTCCAGCAGATCGTGATCGAACGGCCCGAAATGCTGCAGGTACACCCGCTGCACCCCGGCCTGAGCGAACGACCCGATCACCGACCGCACCTCCTCGACGGTGCCGACGGGCAGCCCGCGGGCGCGATACCGGGCCTCGAGGGCGGCGGCGTCCCGTCCCATGGGGTCGGCCGCCGCCATCCGAGCGAGGATCGTGCGGAACCCGGCGGCATCCATCCCGGCGATCACGGGGGTCATCACGCTGATCCGCAGTGCGGCGGGGTCGCGTCCCGCCTTCCCAGCGGCCGCCCTGGCCCGTGCGACCCTGGTGGCGATCTCGTCCACAGGGCGGGGCGTGATGTTGTATTCGTCGGCGTAGGTGCCGGCGAGCCGGGGCGTTCGTCGCTCGCCGCCCCCTCCCACCAGGATCGAGAGGCGGCCGGTGGGACGGGGGCGGACCTCGGTCTCCTCGAGCCGGTAGTGGTCTCCGTGGAAGGGCCCGGGGAGCCTCCCGAAGGCATGGTTGAGGTAGGCCAGCGCCTCTTCGAGCCGGTCGAACCGTTCGGCCTGGTCGTAGAACGGAATCCCGAAGGCGGCGTGCTCCTCGTCCATCCACCCGGTGCCCATGCCGAGGACGAGCCGGCCGCCGGACATCTCGTCGATGGTGGCGGCCGTCTTGGCGATGACCGCCGGATGGCGGAAGGTGATCGGGCTGACCAGGACGACCAGGTCGACCCGACTGGTCTCACGGGCGAGGCCGGCAAGGGTGGCGAAGGCGTCGGTGGCGTGCGGAGCCCGCTGCCGCGGAAAGAGGTAGTGATCGGATCGGGCGAACGCGTCCAGGCCGGCATCCTCGGCGTAGCGGGCCAGTCCGAGCACCTGCTCGTAGCGCATCCCCAGCTGGGGCTCGACCATCAGTCCGAGCTGCATCACATCCTCCGCGGTCGGCGCCACTCTCGCAGCCATACGAGGGTGCGCCAACAGGTCGCGGGGGGATCCCGGGGCGAGCCTGTTGCGCAGACCCCGATCGGCCCCATCCGCCCACGCCGTCGCCCGCCTACCCTCAGTGGCGAAGTCGACGCGGAGGGCCGGGATGAACTTCGCCTTCAGTGAAGAGCAAGACATGCTGCGCGACACGGCGCGCCGGTTCCTCGACGAAAAGGTGTCGTCGCAGGTGGTGCGCCGTCTCATGGAGACCGAGTCGGGTTTCGACGATGCGCTGTGGGCCGCCATCGCCGAGCAGGGCTGGCAGGCGATGGCGATCCCCGAGCAGTACGGGGGCGCCGGGTTCTCGTTCATGGAGCAGGCCATCCTCGTGGAGGAGATGGGCCGGGTGCTCTTCCCCGTCCCGTACCTGTCCTCGATCGTCCTCGGGGCCGACCTGGTTCTCACTGCCGCGTCCGAGGAGCAGAAGCGTTACCTCCTCCCCGGCGTGGCGAAAGGCGAACGGCGCATCGCCCTGGCCCACCTCGAGGAGAACGGGTCGTGGGACGCCTCGGGGGTGACGATGGTGGCCAAGCGCGACGGCGACGTGCTGGTCCTCGACGGCACCAAGAGCTTCGTGCTCGACGGGCACACCGCCGACACGGTCCTCGTCGTGGTCAGAACCACCGAGGGGTCGTCCGGTGACACCGGGATCAGCCTGGTGGTCGTCGACGCCACCACCCCCGGCGTGTCCCGCCGGCGGTTGGAGACGATGGACATGACCCGCAAGCAGGCCGAGATCACGTTTTCAGGGGTGCGGGTGCCGGCTTCGGCGTTGCTCGGGGCCGAGGGTTCGGGGTGGGCATCGCTGCAGGACACGCTGACCCGGGCGGTGGTCGCCCTGGCGTTCGAGCAGGTCGGGGGAGCCCAGAAATGCCTCGACATGGCCGTGGAGTACGCCAAGGCCCGCGTCCAGTTCGGCCGGCCGATCGGATCGTTCCAGGCGATCAAGCACAAGTGCGCCGACATGCTCGTCGATGTCGAGTCCGCCAAATCGGCCGCCTACTACGCCGGATGGGCGGTGACCGCCGGCGACGAGGAAGTGGCCATCGTCGCTCCACTGGCAAAGTCCTTCTGTTCGGAGGCGTACTTCCGGTGCGCTGCGGAGAACATCCAGATCCACGGCGGGATCGGCTTCACCTGGGAGCACGACGCCCACCTCTACTTCAAGCGGGCGAAGACCAACGAACTGCTCTTCGGCACTCCGGCGCAACATCGCGCGGTGCTGGCCGACCGACTCGGGCTCTGACGCCAAGGTTCCGCTCGGCGAGAACCAGGCGGGCGCTTGGCACTCGGATCAGAGACGGGTTCGGTCGTTGTTCGTCGGCCCGCGGTCGAGATGGCAGAGCCAGGCCTCGCTTGGCGAGGGCACCCCTGACGTGCCTGGGCGAGGCTCGTCAACGGGCGGTCGAGATGTCAGAACCAGGCGTCGCTTCGCTCGGCCGCAATTGGCAATTGGCAATTCGACGGACGGGTCGCCGCGAATCTTGCTGGCGTCTGGCGTCTTGCGTCTTGCGTCTCTGTGACGGCCGAAGGCCGCCACAGGGCTACTCGCTCGCCAGGCTCTCGGCCACCTGGGTGAGCGTCTCCGGGGCGAGCTCCCCGGTGGTCCTCGCCGCCACGGTCCCGTCGGCGTGGACGAACACCCAGAACGGGAAGGCAGTCAGTCCGTACGC
>JAZDHM010000208.1:0-5276 GCA_043805935.1 Actinomycetota bacterium | reverse complement strand
TCCTCCCCGGGAGCCGCCTTGGCCATCGTGCTGATGGCCGACACGACGTCGGCGTTCGCCAGCGTGGTCACGTCTCCCAGCTGCCGCTTCTCCGAGATGTCGCGCAACAGGCGCCGCATGATCTTGCCCGAGCGCGTCTTGGGGAGGTCGTCGGTGAACACGATGCTCTTGGGCCGTGCGATGGGGCTGATCTTCTCCGAGACGAAGTCGCGCAGTTCCTTGATCAGCGCCTCGTTGCCGACGATCCCGCTGCGGAGCGTGACGAAGGCGGCGATCGCCTCGCCGGTCAACGGGTCGCTCCGGCCGACGACGGCCGCCTCTGCGACCGACGGGTGCGCCACCAACGCCGATTCGATCTCCGTCGTGGACATGCGGTGGCCGGAGACGTTCATCACGTCGTCCACCCGGCCGAGAAGCCAGTAGTACCCCTCGTCGTCACGCTTGCAGCCGTCTCCGGCGAAGTAGACGCCGGGGAACCGCGACCAGTACGTGTCGACGTAGCGATCCGGATCCCCGTAGATGGTGCGGAGCATCCCCGGCCACGGCCGGGTGAGCACCAGATAGCCGCCCCCGCCGAGCGGCACCTTGTCTCCGGACTCGTTGTAGACGTCGGCTCCGACTCCCGGGAAGGGGAACGTCGCCGAGCCGGGCTTGGTGGCCACGATTCCGGGAAGCGGTGTGATCAGGATCCCGCCCGTCTCGGTCTGCCACCAGGTGTCGACGATCGGGCAGTGCTCGGCGCCGATCACCTTGTGGTACCACATCCAAGCCTCGGGGTTGATCGGCTCACCGACGGTGCCGAGTAGGCGCAGCGTCGAGAGGTCGTGCTTCTCGGGATGCTCCTCTCCCCACTTCATGAACGCCCGAATCGCCGTGGGTGCGGTGTAGAAAATCGTCACCTTGTACTTCTCGATGATCGACCAAAGTCGGTCCCTGCCTGGGGTGTCCGGGGCACCTTCGTAGATGATGCCCGTCGTATGGTTGGCGAGCGGCGCGTACACGATGTAGGAGTGGCCGGTAACCCAGCCGATGTCGGCCGCGCACCAGAACACGTCGTCGGGTTTCACGTCGAAGATCATCGAATGGGTGGCGATCACGTGGGTGAGATAGCCGCCCTGGGTGTGGACGATGCCCTTCGGCTTCGCCGTCGTGCCCGACGTGTAGAGGATGTAGAGCGTGTCTTCGGCGTTGAGGACCGCGGGCTCTCGCTCCGGTGACGCCTTGGACACCACCTCGTGGTACCAGTGATCGCGGCCCGCCTTCATCTCGACCTCGTTGCTGCAGCGCTTCACGACCACCACGTGCTCGATCGAGGGGCAGTTCGCCACGGCGGTGTCGGCGGCGCCCTTCAGCGGAACGACGGTGCCGCGCCGCCATGCCCCGTCCTGGGTGACCAGCACCTTGCACGAGGAGTCCTGGATGCGATCGGCGAGGGCGTCGGCGGAGAATCCCCCGAACACCACGGAATGGGCGGCGCCGAGGCGGGCACAGGCCAGCATCGCCACCGGCAGCTCGGGGATCATCCCCATGTAGATGGCGACGCGGTCGCCCTTGGCGACCCCGAGGTCGGCGAGGACATTGGCGAACCGACACACCTCGGCATGGAGTTCCCGATAGGTGATGACGCGGGAGTCTCCGGGCTCGCCCTCCCAGTAGTACGCCACCTTGTCGCCGCCGGTCTCGAGGTGCCGGTCGAGGCAGTTGTAGGAGAGGTTGAGCTCGCCGTCGGCGAACCACGTGAAGAAGGGGGCCTTGGAGTCGTCGAGGACCTTCGTCGGCTTCTTGAACCACGAGATCCGCTCCAACGCCTGCTCGTGCCAGAACCCCAGCCAGTCGGCTTCGGCTCGCTCGTACACGCCCGGCTGAGCGTTGGCGGCAGCAGTGAATGCAGGCGTGGGCGCGAACGTGCGGTCCTCACGCATCAGGTTCTCGATGGCCTCATGCCCGGTCAACCTGGGCCTCCCTTTCGTGACAGTGGGCCCATCGTACGGAGGCCCCTCGACCAGGTCCCCAGGCGAAAGGTACTTCCGGGTGGGCCGTTCAGCGGCGCCGCTGCGGCCGGATCTTGAAGTCCCGGGAGGGCCCGCCGACGGTACCGATGAGAACGGCCAGGCCGGCGAGAATGGCGAGCAACTCGAGCCAGTCTCCCGCAACGGCGTAGACCGTGCGCCGCGAGGTCTGCAGGTTCACCACGCCGCGGACCAGGTCGTCGGTGAACAACTCCGTGGTCGCCCCCATGGCGCCATCCGCCCTGATGATGGTGGACCTGCCGGTGATGGCGGCGTGAACCACGTCGACTCCGAGAGAGGCCGCCGACATCCGAACCATGCCGAGCAACTGATCCGACGCCGATCCGCGGCCGAACGAACCCTCATTGGTGGCGACGACGATCAACTGGGCGCCGGCCGTCACCTCGCTGCGGATCAGCCCGGAGAAGGCGGCCTCGAACGAGATCACCGACCCGAACCGTCCGGAACCGCCGGCGACCTCGATCGGAAACACCACCGGCCCCTCGCCCCGGTTCATGTCATTGGGCACCTCGTCGAGTTGGGGGACGAACTGGAGGACCTTGCGGAAGGGCACGAATTCCCCGAACGGGACCGGGTGCCGCTTGAGGTACTCGCCGATGACCTCTCCGGCCGGGGCGAAGACCACGTTGTAGTTGTCGAAGGTCCCCGGCTTCCCCGGTCGGGTGCCCCCGGCGAGGAGGTAGGCGTTGATGCGGGTCGCCTGGGCGCCCATGTCGCGCCGCACTTGGCCGTTGAAGGTCGGGTTGACCTCGCCGCCGAACGAGTCTTCGCCCCAGACGACGAGGTCCTCCGAGCCGGCGGTCACCTGGTTGGTTAGCGACATGTGGTTGTTGTAGATCCGCACCTTCTCGTTGTCGCAGTGGACCCGGGGGCACGGCGAGTTCCCTTGGACGATCGCCACCCGCACCTCCGGCCCGTTGGCATCGGGGGCGAAGAGGGCCCCGAGGAGCGTGAACACGATGATCACCGTCGCCGAGAGCTCCATCGGGCGGCGGTCGTGCTCCTCGTCGAACACGAGAACCACTCCGGCGGCGAAGGCGATGATGATCACGCCCCATCCGCTGGCTCCGAACCACTGGGCGGCTCCACGGGGCCACGCCAGCGTGCCGATCGGGTAGCCCACCGATCCCCAGGGGAATCCACCCCACGGCCACCGGGCGCGCAGGAACTCCCACAGGGCCCATCCCCCGATCGTCATCGACCACCATCGCCACGGCGACCACGTCCGGGCGACGTACATGATGAGGGCGTAGCCGGCCGCCCACAGCCCCATCACGATGCTCAGCGGAATCCACGCCACCGCGCCGAGTACCAGAATCCACGAGAGCATCGCACCGAAGAACACCGCGCCAAACACGAACCCCAGCCATCCCGCTTCGCGTGGCGAGTTCACGCGGCGCATCGCCCACAGGAATGGAACCGGAGCGACGAAGATCAGGAAGCCGAGGTTCAAGGGCGGGAACGACGCCCACATGAGGAAGGCGGACAACAGCACCGCAGCGAGCTCAGGCATCGGCGAGCGAGAGTAGCCGAGGCCCAAGAGCGTGCGCGAAAGGTCGCTGGTCCCATCGAGCCTGCATGCGCATGCTCTTACACTCCAAGTCGTGGACGACCTCGGCATCGCGCGAGAGGCGGCCTCCGCAGCCGCCCAGGTGATCCGGGACCATGCCGACCGCCCGCGCCACGCCGACTTCAAGGGGGTCGTCGACCCGGTGACGGAGGCCGACCGCGCCGCCGAGCAGGTCATCGTCGAGATCATCCGCAGCCACCGCCCCGACGACGGCATCCTCGCCGAGGAAGGCTCGGCCGCCGAGTCGAAGACCGGGCGGCGGTGGATCATCGACCCCCTCGACGGGACGGTGAACTTCCTCCACGGCATACCCCACGTGGCGGTGTCCATCGCCCTCGAGGAAACCGCCGGAGTGGCGTGCGGAGTGGTCCACGACGTCTTTCGCGACGAGCAGTTCGCCGCGTTGCGAGGCGGCGGGGCGTTCCTCTCCGGCCACAAGATCGCCCCCTCCGGCACCGCCGACCTCGGCGATGCGGTGATCTCGACCGGATTCCCCTACGACCGCAGGGAGAAGGCCGCCGAGTACGGGCGGCACGTCGGCGCGGTGCTCGCCCGGGTGCGAGGGATTCGCCGCATGGGTGCCGCCGCCATCGACCTGGCGTGGGTGGCCTGCGGCCGCGTGGACGGCCATTGGGAGGTGAAGTTGTCACCGTGGGACGTCGCCGCGGGGTTCCTCTTGATACGCGAGGCCGGGGGAACGGTGACCGCCCCCGACGGGGGTGAGCCTTCCCACGCGGCGTTGGTGGCGGCGACGCCGGCCATCCACGAGCCACTGCGCGCCTTGGTCGCCCAACTCCTCGCCTAAGCCGCCGCCACTCCCGGCGCCGTCCCATCGACAAGGGAGGGCGCTGGCGACCACCACGATCCCGCCGACGAGCGCTGCGAGCACGGTCGACGAAGAACCCCTCCGTCCTCGACGGATGTTGTCGTGGTGGTCTCGGCGACGGTGGTCGTCGACTCGGCCAGGGTGGTGGTCGATGCCTGAATCGTCGTCGCGACTGCAGTGGTCGTCATGGTGGCGGCAATGATCGTGGCGTCCGCCGTGGTGGTCGTCGCAGCGGTCGTCCTCGTCGGCTGCAATGCGAAGACCGTGTGCTTGGCGGCATCGTCCATGCCACCGCAGGATGTGAGCCGGCCCGGAACGCCGGCGGGCGCCGGTACCCTCGGCCGATGATCCGTCGACTCCTCGTCGCCGACCGTGTCAGAGACGCCTCGAGCGTCCAGGGCGACGCCATCCTCATCGAGGGGACTCGCATCGTCGCCGTGGGCCGTGCGGCCGACTTCGCACAAGCCGGGCTCCGCGAGGACCGCCATCCCGGGGCAACGATCGTCCCCGGCCTGCGCGACGCCCACCTCCACCCGGTTGGATATGCCGCCGCGCTCGAGCGGCCATCGCTGAAGAACGCCGGCGACTTCGCCGCCATCGTCGAGATCGTGGCCGCCGCCGCTGCCGCCCAGCCTCCGGACACGGCGGTCACCGCCCTGCGCCTCGACGACGAGGCGCTCGCTGAGGGACGACTGCCCGACCGAGACCTCCTCGACCGGGTGGTGCCCGACCGGCCAGTGCTCCTGGTGCGCTATTGCGGCCACGTGTCGGTGGCCAACTCGGCCGCCCTCGCCATCGCCGGGATCGACGAGCGCACCCTCGACCCGCCGGGAGGGTCGATGGACCGCGA
>JAZDHM010000207.1:0-2774 GCA_043805935.1 Actinomycetota bacterium | reverse complement strand
CCTGGCCGCGGTGACGCCGTGCGATCCGGACGGCTTCTCGGTTCGCCAGACGCTCTCCGGATCCAGCGTCTCTTCGGTCATCGTGTCGGGGATCGCGTCGGCCTGCGCCACCGGAACCCTGTCGGTGACCCTGAACAACGGCGCGACGTACTCGACCGCATCGGGCACGGTCCCGGGCGGGGGTGGGTCACTGGCCCTGACGCTCTCTCCGGCGGTGGCGATCACCGACCACCACACCGTCGACGTCACGATCAGCGGGCCATGAAGTCCCGAGCCCTCTCCCCGGTCCTGGTCCTGGCCGCGGTCGTGGCCGCCGGGCTGGTCGGTACGGCCGGGGCCGCCACCGCTCCCCTGGCGTCCCGGGCACTCACCACGTCGCGGACCTGCATGCTCACCGGCGTCTCGAACGCGAACACCGTCGCCCTGGAGACATACGTCGATCAGGCGTCACCGAACAGCAGCGCCGCAAACATCACGACCACGTTCGTCCGATCGTCCTCCAACGCCAATCGGCGCACCTACGTGCGCTTCGACCTCACCAAGTGTGTGCCCGCCATCCCCTCCACGGCGACGGTCACCGAGGCGGTGTTCCGGGCGTACATGGATCAACTCCCCACCGCATGCCGCACCCAGGACGTGTTTCGGGTCACTGCCTCATGGGTGGAGACGGTCACCTGGAACACCCAGCCGTTCGGGACCGCCATCAACAACCCACCGACCGCCCAGCGCACCGGCTCGATGAACGTCGGCGCCGCCCCTTGCACCAACTCGACCAACAATGCCTATGTGACCGGCTGGAACGTGACGACCGACGTGGCCGCATTCGTCGCCGGCACCGCCACCAACTACGGGTGGATGATCCGCGACGACGTCGAAGGCTCATCCACCAGCCGCAACGCCCGATACGTTTCGAGCGAGGCAAATCAGCCACCCCGGGGCCCGCAGCTGATCGTGACCTACGACCCATGACGACCCTGGTCGACGACCCGCGGGCGGACACTGCGCCACCGCAGACTGCCGCGTGGTTGATCCGCAGCGTGGCGAACACGATCGACGCCGACCCGTGGGCGGCCACTCCTGCGGCGCCGCCCGCGGCGTCGGTCGACAAGCCGAGCCGACGCAGCCGCCGCGCCCCGAAGACCACCGAGCCCTCAACCACCGACACCGCGGTCGAAGAGCCTGCGGCCGAGGCCGCTGCGCCCGCGCCTTCCCCTTCACCACCCGCACCCGTCGCCACCGCCACCGCGCCTGTGGCCGAGGAGACGACCGCGCCTGTGGCCGAGGAGACCACCGCGCCTGCGGCCACCCCTCCGCCACCCGCCCCGCCGTCGTTCGAAGCGCCCAGCCGAAGCCGCCAGCCCGTACGGACGGCCACCGCCCCCGCTGCCAAGGAGTTGTACGCGGAGGCTCCCCGCCGACTCCGCCACTGGCTGCCGTGGGCGGCGATGGTGGTGATCTCGCTCGCCTGGTTCGTCACCCTCCGACCGGAACAGTGGGGTGGCCCGGCGACCTACGTCGTCGTCAGGGGCGTCAGCATGGAGCCAACCTTTCATCCCGGAGACGTCGTGATCACCCGACGCGCCCCGGCCTACGGGATCGGCGACGTGGTCGCCTACCGGGTGTCGGCCGGGGAGATCGGGGCCGGCACCATCGTCATCCACCGCATCGTCGGCGGGAGCGCCGTCGACGGCTTCATCACCAAGGGCGACAACAACCCCGACCTCGACGACTGGCATCCCCTGAGTGATGACGTGCTGGGCCGGGCGTGGATCCACGTTCCCGGCCTGGGGCAAGTGATGGTGTGGCTGTCCCGGCCGCCGGGTACTGCCGCGCTGGTGGCAGTCGCCGCGGCGGCGTTCGCCCTCTTCTCCTCCACCGTTACCCAACGTCGCGACGTCGCTCCGGGTACACGATCCTCAGCGAAGAGTCGTCGACGTGGTGCCGGGGAGCGAACCGCAGCTCCATGAAGGTCATCCCCGGGTAGAAGGGGTCCTCGTGCAGCTCGGCGACGACGTCGTCGGGCATCAGCTCGGCGATGCGGAGCATCTCCCGACGGTCCTCGTAGCCGGAACCGACGAACCGCAGGTGCCCTTCGCGGTCGAGGCGGTCGACGAGCAGCTGGGCGACCTCGCGCCGCCACACCCTCCGGGACCGTCCCTCCTGAAAGATCGGCATCGCGTCTCTCCAGGGTGACTCGCCGCACGCGAATCACACTTCTGTGATTGTGGTTGAAGAGAGTGCGCGAGCGAGGGATTTCTTTCAAGAGAGTCGCCAGTCGCCAGTCACCAGCAAGAGTCCGAAGTTGCCAGTTCCCCGTTTCCCGTTTCCAGTTTCCCGTTACCAGCAAGAACCGATCTTCGACATTCGACTTTCGACCGACACGCGATCAGCGAAAGGCGATGAGCGAAACCGGGTCGCTGGCTTCTTGCTGGTGACTGGCGACTGGTGACGGGCGCCCGGCGCCCTACGACCGCGGCACCTTGCTCCAGGGAAGGTCCTTGTCGAGCCGGGGCTCGCCGGCGAGGCCGAGCACCCTCTCGCCGAGGATGTTCTTCATGATCTCCGACGTGCCACCTTCGATCGAATTGGCCCGCGCCCGGAGAAACGCCTTGGTGCGGGGGTGCACCGTGAATTCGTCGGGCCGCACCATCGCATAGGTGTCGTAGAGCATCCCATCGGGACCCATCAGTTCGACGACCAGCTCGTAGATACGCTTGTTCAGCTCGGCGTACACCAGCTTGGCCGTCGAACCCTCGGGGCCGGGGGTGCCCTGC
>JAZDHM010000206.1:0-5852 GCA_043805935.1 Actinomycetota bacterium | reverse complement strand
CCCGGACACGACATCGACTACATCGCCCTGGCCGGGGCGCTCCATCCGATCGGACCGCCCGAGCTGCCGCCACCTCCCCCGCTCAACCTGGTCGGAGACTTCGGCGGGGGCGGGATGTTGCTGGTGATCGGCGTGCTCGCCGCTCTGATCGAGCGGGAGCGATCCGGCGAGGGGCAGGTGGTCGACGCCGCCATGGTCGACGGGACCGCCCTGCTCATGACGATGTTCCACGGAATGGCCGCCCTCGGGCTGTGGAGCGATCGACGCCAGGACAATCTGCTCGACGGGGCGGCTCCGTTCTACCGGTGCTATCGGACCGCCGACGACCGGTTCGTCGCCGTCGGGGCGCTCGAGCCTCAGTTCTACGCGGCGCTGGTCGAAGGTCTCGGCCTGGCTGGCGAGGACCTGCCCGGCCAGTACGACCGGAGCGGCTGGGCCACCCTGGAGCGTCGTTTCGCCGAGGCATTCGCCACCCGGACCCGCGACGAGTGGGCCGGCCACTTCGCGGGTACGGACGCCTGCGTCGTCCCCGTGCTCACCATCACCGAGGCTCCGACGAACCCGCACCTGGCCGAACGGGGCACCTTCGTGTCGGTCGGCGGAGTCGTGCAGGTGGCACCCGCCCCGCGGTTCTCCCGGTCGGCCGCGGCCACCCCGACACCTCCGCGCGCGGCCGGTGCCGCCGAGGTACTCGCCGGCCTGGGATACGGCCGGGCGGAGATCGACGGTCTGCTGTCGCCGCCACCGCACCCGGCTTAGCGACCGGCGAGCTCGGCCGACGCCCGCCACGCCTGGCGGAGCTTGACCTTCCCGCCGGCGGCCAGGATTGCCCCGGCATAGATCCGGGCGGCGAGCCGCACCACGACGGCGATCGCCGCCGCCGTTATGACCACCCCGAGGAGGATGTCCCACAACGGGACGCCGCCGAACCCGATGCGCGCTGGAAAGGCGATGGGGGCGATCGGCGGGATGAGTGAGACGATCCGCGACGCGGTGGACTCCGGATTGGGCAGCACCACCGACAGCGCCACGAGGTAGGCGGCCACGCTGAACAGGGCGATCGGCACGGTTGCGGTCTGCGCGTCCTCGCTGCGCGAGGCAAGCGAGCCGGCGGCGGCGTACATCACTGCGTAGAAGGCGAACCCGAGGAGGAACCACAGCAGCGACCAGGCGGCGGTGGCGTAGGTGGCCGAGGGGAGGTCGAACAGGTCGAGCAATCCTCCCACCACGACGGCTCCGGCGATCAGAACGGCGAGCTGCCCGAGGCCGAGCAGGCCGATCCCGATCACCTTGCCGGCCAGGAGGGACCGCACACTCGTCGACGACACGACCTGCTCGACCACGTGGGTCGACTTCTCCTCGAGCACCCCCAGCAGCACCCATTGCCCGTAGGTCGTGATCACGAGGAAGAGCAGGACGACGGTGACCAGGGCGACGCCTTCACCGGCATCGTCTTTCGGCTCATCGGTGGCCACCACCGAGATGGCTCCGGGGTCGGCGATGTCGGCGGGATCGACGCCGAGCACATCGAGGCGATCCGCCAGCCTGGCCTGACGCAGCGCCGTGATGAGGATGGCCTCGATGGCGGAGCCGTCGGGGCTCTGGATCACGATCATGTCGTCGTCGATCACCGCCCCATCGATCGTTCCGTCGGCTACCGCGCGGCGTGCCGCCGCCGGATCGAGATACTGCTCCTGGACGACGAGGACGTCGGCACTCGTGGCCACCGCGTCGATGGATGCCACGAGGACGGGCGAGGAGTCGCCCGACCGTCCCACGTGGTAGGTCGTCGGCCCGGTCTCGGTGAGCACGACCGCCGCCATCAGCCCGCCGACCAGGAGCAGGGTGAAGACGGTGGACACGATGTAGGCGCGGCTCCGGGCGCGCTCGGTCGCTTCGCGCCATGCGACCAGATAGGTCGACCGGAGGGCGGTCATCGGCCGACCGCCTCGCGGAAGATCTCCGACAGCCGGGGCGCCTGGAAAGTGAAGCTGGTCACACGACCAGCGCTCGCTGCCGCCGCCAGGTAGGCGCCTGGGTCGGCGTCGCGCGGGACCATGTAGGTCCGCACGCCCTCCCTCTCCCGGATCAGCCGCGCACTTGGCGGTTCCCATCGGACCGACGGGTCGGCAAACCCGACCTCCAACCGGCGGCTGGGGGAGGTGCTGCGCACGTCATCGATCGTTCCGGACACAACGACCTGGCCTCGGTCGATGATGGCCACGTCCTGGCAGAGATCCTCCACGAGGTCCAACTGGTGCGACGAGAAGATGACGGTCGCCCCGGCAGCCGAGCGTGACCTGATGACCTCGCTCATGGCGTCCACCCCCATCGGGTCGAGCCCGGAGAACGGTTCGTCGAGCACGAGCAGGTCGGGCTCGTGGACCAGGCTGGCGGCGAGTTGGGCGCGCTGCTGGTTGCCATGTGAGAGAGCCTCAACCCGGTCGCCGGCGCGGTCCGACAACCCGAGCCGTTGCAGCCACGCCGCCGTCGACCGCGTCGCGTCCGCCCGGGGCAGGCCGCGCAGGCGGCCCAACCACGACACCTGAGCTCCGACGCGCATCTTGGGATACAGCCCGCGCTGCTCGGGCATGTACCCGAAGCGCAGACGGGCGGCGGCGTCCACCCGCTTGCCGTTCCAGGTGACGGTGCCGGCGTCGAGGGACACCAGGCCGAAGATGGACCGCATGGCGGTGGTCTTGCCGGCGCCGTTGGGCCCGAGGAACCCGACGATGCGGCCCGGCCGGGCGACGACCCCGGCGCCGTCGAGGGCGACCACTTCTCCGTATCGCTTGGTGAGCCCGGCCAGTTCGAGCATCGATGGCATGGTACGGGCGCGGGAGGGCGACGGGACCGTCCGACTACCATCCGACGCGGTGGCTCGCGTTGGCATCTTCGGCCTCCCCAATGTCGGCAAGACGACGCTGTTCAATGCGCTGACCGGATTGGCGGCGCCGACTGCGGCACATCCCTATTCGACGACCGAACCCAACATCGGCGTGGCCAAGGTGCTCGACGACCGGCTCGACCGAGCGGCGCAGGTGGAGCACTCGGCGAAGACCGTGAGGGCGACCCTCGACCTCCTCGATCTGCCGGCGATGACCGGCCCCGCCGGCGGCGGCTTCGGCGGGCAGTTCCTCGGGCGGCTGCGCGAGATGGAGGCCCTGGTGGGGGTGCTGCGCGCCTTCACCGACGAGGGGGTCACCGATGCCGACTCGGGGATCGACCCAGCGGCGCAGGCCGAGAACCTCCTCCTGGAGCTGATCCTGGCCGATGCGGAGGTGTTCGCCCGCCGGGCCGAGCGCGCGGTCAAAGAGGCCGGCGCGGACGCCGCCAAGAAGGCGTTCGCCTCCTCCGTGCAGCGGGGGGCCGATCACCTCGCCGGGGGTGCGCCGATGCGAACCGGCTCGTGGGCGCCCGAGGACCTCGCCGCGTTCCGGGACATGGCGCCGCTGACGCTGAAACCCACCGTGTGGGTGGTCAATGTCGGGGAGGACGAGGCGGACCGCGCCGGCCTGCTCGCCGCCGTTGAGGCGGTGGTGCCCCCCGGCGACGTGGTTGTCACGCTGTCGGCGGCGATCGAGGAGGAGGCCGCGCTGCTCGACCCTGCCGATCGGGCAGAGCTGCTCGAGGGCCTTGGCCTAGGTGAGGGCGCCCTGGCCACGATGGTCCGGGCGGTGTACTCGGCGGTGGGACTCATCTCCTTCTTCACGCTTGGGCCGAAGGAGGCGCACGAGTGGACCGTGCGGCGGGGAGCGACCGCCCCGGAGGCTGCAGGGAAGATCCACACCGACTTCGAGCGTGGGTTCATCAGGGTGGATGTGTGCCCGATCGAGTCGGTGATCGAGGCGGGTGGATGGGGTCCGGCCAAGACCGGTGGAAAGGTGCGGCTCGAGGGCAAGGACTACGTGGTCGCCGAGGGCGACGTGATCGAGGTCCGGTTCTCGGTGTGAGGAGACGCGACGGGGAGGACCCGGCCGGGCCCTCCCCGTCCCTCGGTTCTCAGAGGCTGTAATCGACGCTCACGCCCGGGCGGGTCCAGGTGCCGAAGAAACCCCCGGTCGCCCGGTACCAGCCTCGGCCCTGGAGGAACGCCACCCCGTCGCCCTTGGCGAAGACGTGGGGGAACCACCCGGTGACCGAGATGTGGAAGTCGAATCCCCGCACGACGATCACGCCCGTGAAGTCATCGAGCGTGACCGTCGTCTCGCCGGTGACTTCGTCAGCGGCGTCGTCGCCCGCCGCCCGGACCGTGATGACGGTGCCGGCTCCGGCGATGATGATGGCATCACCGTGCATCCGGATCATCACCCATCCCGATCCGTCGACCTCGACGTGGCCGTGTCCGTGGGCGGCGAGCTTCCCGGCTCCGGCGCTGACGACGTCTGCCGACGGTGCTGAGCCATCATCGAGGGCAGAGGCGACGCTGGAGAGGGCGAGGAGCCCGACCAGCACGAGCCCCAGGACCACCGTCAACCGCTTTCGCATAGCAACCTCCTCGTTGCGTCTGGTTGTCGTGTCTCACGGTCGGATGGAGGTGTTCGGAATCCGTGAAGCCGGTGGGAGAAGTCTGCGGATAGGCTCCCAGCGTGCGAGCGGTGATCCAGCGGGTGTCCCGGGCCGATGTCCGGGTCGACGGAGCCGCGGTGGCCTCGATCGGGAGCGGGGTGGTCGTCCTGGTCGGAGTGGCCGCCGGCGACACTGCCGCCGATGCCGATGCGCTCGGCGCCAAGATCGCCGCCCTGCGGATCTTCCCCGATGAGGTCGGGAAGATGAATCTGTCCCTGACCGACACCGGGGGGTCGGCGATCGTGGTCAGCCAGTTCACGCTCCTCGCCGACGTCAGGAGGGGTCGCCGTCCATCGTTCACCGGCGCCGAAGATCCGGAGCGGGCGGCACCGCTCGTGGATCGGGTGGCCGGGGCGATCGCCGCCTCCGGGGTGCCAGTGCGCTCGGGTCGGTTCGGTGAGCGCATGGAGGTCGATCTGGTGAACGACGGGCCGGTCACCATCGTGCTCGATGTGCTGGGAGGCATGGTCGGTTGACCCTGGGCCGCCGGTGCCGGGCCCCATACCTTTGGTGCCGTGCGATCCATCATCGAGTCACCCTGGACCCTGGCGGCGGGGGCGCTGCCCGCCGCAGGTGCCGCGTTCTACTCACCAGCGCTGGGGGTTTCCATCGCCGTCACGTGGTCGGTGGCCTGGGTGCTCGCCCGGCGCTGGTGGGCCGGTACGTCGTCGACCGGCCGCCGGATCGTCCTCGGCACCGCCCTCGGGTTCGTCGTGTTCTTCATCGTCGCCCAGGCGGTCCCGTACGGGAGATCGCACACCAACCCCGCCGTGGTCGGGGAACCGGCGTGGGACTCCGCGGCCACCCGGGCGCTGGCCGTGGTGTCCTGTTTCGACTGCCACAGCAACGAGACATCGTGGCCGTGGTACACCGACATCGCGCCCATATCCTGGCTCGCCTACAACCACGTCGTGGAAAGGTCGCCAGACGCTGAACTTCTCCGAGTGGAACCGGCCCCAGGAGGCCGGTGAGATCGCCGAGTCGATCCTGGAAGGGTCGATGCCGCCGCTGTACTACCGGGTGCTCCATCCCGGGTCGGGCCTGTCGGACGCCGAGAAGGCCCACCTCATCGCCGGCTTGAATGTCACGTTCCAGGCGTCACCGCCTGGGGGATGATCGTTTCGTTCTGAAGCGCTCGAGCAGGGTCGTCACGAACTTCGGCGCGGTCAATACCAGCACCCAGATGGTGAACCAGACGAGCGTGTCGTCGGGATGCACCCCCCAGGCCGTCGGCCAGCCGTTCGCCGCCCACAGCACGGAGAGGCCCAGCAGCGAAGTGATCC
>JAZDHM010000205.1:0-23732 GCA_043805935.1 Actinomycetota bacterium | reverse complement strand
GCCTGGACGGCCTCCGACGCCATGACGCTCCGGACGACCTGATCTTCCGGCGAATCGGCGGTGTCGACCAGGATCTCGGGAAGGTCCGTGGCGGGCTCAGGGGCGCGGTAGCGGTTGACGACCTGGCGGTACGCGATGCTGAACACCCACGCGCGGAAGTCGCGCCAATTCCCCTCGAACGATCCGAGCCGTGCCGCCGCCGCCACGAGGACGTCCTGCATCAGATCCTCGGGGTCGCCGACGCCCCTGGCACGGGCAAACCCGACGAGGGTGGGCCCGACGTCACGGACGATCTCCGCCCACGCTCGTTCATCGCCTTGGCGGGCGCGGGCCACGCGTTCCAGGTCGCCGTAGTGGGGACGCCCCGCGGGCGACCGGGACCGCATATTGGTCGACTCTACGGCGATGGCCATGTTGTCTCTTGGTGATCGGAGCGAGGCCCCGATCGTTACAGGCTGATTGTCGTTCGCGCCGGCAGGTTTCCGCCGCCTGGGATCCGCACGGCTCTGCGCGATCCGTGCCTATCGTCTCCTGATGCCGGTCCGCACTCGTTGGCTGTCCGTCGCGGTCGGGGTGATGGTCGTTGCCGCCGCCGCCGGGTCCGCCCCGGCCGCTGCGGCCGACGACGGTCTGCTCCAACAGGTGGTCGACCGGCTCGGGGCGATGGCGCTCTCATTCGACTCCTACTCCGAGGCGGTGTTGGCGATCACCGTCACGCGTCTCGACACGGGGGAGACTGCCTCTTTCCGAGGCAACGAGCGGTTCGGGCCTGCGTCGGCGGTGAAAGCCGTGTGGGTGCTGGCGGCGATCGAGCATGCAGGCATCGATGCCGTCGCTCCGATCCAGTACGACACGATCTATCGGTCGGACGACGTCGCCGCCGGCACCGCGATCGACCTGGCCGGGGGCCTGGATGCCATCAATGCGTTCATCCGCGGCTTGGGCATGAACGACACCGACTTCTACGAATGGAATTACCCGCGGGAGCACGTCCGCCGGTCGTCGACCTATCCGGGGCCGGCACGGGGCCGAAACCTGACGACCACCGACGACATGGTCACGTTCTGGCGCTTGGTGGCCGACGGGTTGGTGCTCGACCCGTCGTCGCGGGCGACCTTCGTCGAGTGGACCACGGGGCCCAAGGCGAGCGCCGACGCCAACCGGATCGTGGCGAGGCTGCCCGCCGATGTGGCCGCCTCGGCGGCATACAAGTCCGGATGGCTTCCGATCGGCCGCGAATGGCAGTTGCCGGACACCGAGGATGGCCCCGGGGAGATCATCATCCTCACCGGCCGCGGGGTCAGTGTCGGCGCCGGGATCATCACCGTTCCGGGAGGGCCGTCATATGCGATCGCCATGGCCGCGTACGACGGCCGGTCGTGGGGAGGGATGACGTCGTGGGTGGAGTACGGCTCGTGCGTGATCTACTCGGTGATCGCCGCGGAACCGATGGCGTGCTCCCGGTCCGCCGACCCTGGACCGATCGCCCGCCACTCCGCCGCCCCCGAGGGCGGCCTCACCGGGGTCGGGTCGCGTCACGGCTTCCTGGTCGTCGACGGATGGGCGGCCGATCCCGACGCGTGGTGGGTGCCGACCCTGGTGCGCATCACCGTGGACGGGGCTTCCTTCGGGGGCGTCGTTGCCGCGGTCCCCGCGGATCCGTCCGATCTCATCGCCCCGCGGTTCCACCGCATGCTGCTCGCCGAAATGGGCCCGGGTGCCCACGAGGTGTGCGCCTGGGCGCTCAACGACGGCGGCGGCAACCCGGTCGGGATCGGCTGCATGTCGGTGACGGTGCCCGGCTGACTCAGAGGGTACGCGAACAGGCTCGCCCCGTGATCACTGGGGCCTGCGACCGATTGACGCACCCTCTCAAAGGGTGAAGGACTCCCCGAGCCTCGGCATCACGACCTGAGTCTTCTCGAGGTGGGTGGCGAACTCGTCCATGGCGCCCTGCTCGCCGTGCACCAGGAACGTCCGCTCGGGGCCGATGGCGCGGTGCCACGCCAGCAGTTCGTCGGCGTCGGCGTGGGCCGAGAAACCGTCGATGCTGTGGATCTCCGCCTTGACCTGGATCTCCTCGCCGAAGAGCGTCACCCGCTTCACGCCGTCCTGGAGGAGGCGAGCCAGGGTTCCCTCGGCGGCATACCCGACGAGGAGCACGCTCGCTTCGGGACGCCACAGGTTGTGCCGGAGGTGGTGGCGCACCCGACCGCCGGTGGCCATCCCCGAGCCCGCCATGATCACCGCGCCGCCCCCGATGTCGTTGAGCGCCTTGCTCTCGGAGGTCTCCCGCGTAAAGCGAAGGCCGGGGAGGGCGAACGGGTCGCCGCCGCCGCGGAACAGAGCGGCCACGTCGTCGTCGTAGCCCTCGGGATGGCGTTCGAAGATCGCCGTCGCCGAGATCGCCATCGGTGAGTCGAGGTACACCCGCATGGCCCGGGGAAGCCGTCCCGTCTCGATGCCACGGCGGAGGTGGAACAGCACCTCCTGGGCACGTTCCAGGGCGAAGGTGGGGATCACCACGTTGCCCCCGCGCTGGATCGTCGTGGCGACCACGGAGTACAGCTGGTCCACCGCGGCCTGCTGCGGTCCATGGTGCCGGTTGCCGTACGTGGTCTCCATGACGACGGCGTCGGCGCCCCGCGTCGGCGTTGGTGCCCGCAGGAGTGGGCGGTCGGCGTTCCCGATGTCGCCGGAGAACCCGACGACGTGGTGGGCACCGCCGTCCCGGACGTCGAGGAGGAGGCTGGCCGAGCCCAGGATGTGCCCGGCGTCCAGGAAGGTGACGTCGATACCGGGCGCGAGGGTCATCGGGTCGCCGTACCCGGTGGTCTTGTCGAAGTGGTCCGAGGCGTGGAGGGCGTCGTCGACTGTGTAGAGCGGTGGCGTGGTCTCCTCGCGGCCGCCGCGGGCGGCGTGGCGGGCGTCGCGTCTCGCCTCCTCCTCGTGCAGGTGGGCGGCGTCGAGCATCACGATGCGGGCCAGCTCTCGGGTTGCCGCGGTGGTCACGATCCGGCCGCGGAACCCGCGCTTGACCAGCAGCGGCACCCGTCCGCAGTGGTCGAGGTGGGCGTGGGTCAAGAGGAGGAACTCGACGTCGGAAGGGTCGAAGCCGAAGTCGTCGGCGTTCTCCTCGTCGAGGCGCCGCCCCCCTTGGTACATGCCGCAGTCCAACAGGATCGGGTGCCCTGCCGCCTGGACCAGGTGGCACGAACCGGTGACTCCCCGAGCGGCTCCGTGGAACGAGATCTCCATTGATGCTCCTGGCTCGTAATCCGCGGGACCCATCCGCCCGGCGGAACCGCGGTTCTCCGCCGTGCGGACCCCATCGTCGTCGTTTTCGCGGCGAGCACCGCCGATCAGGGCCCTCCTTGGGACTCCCGGCCCTAATCGCGGGACGGTCCGGCGAACACACTCTCCAGGTCGGATTCAGCGAGGAGGTGTGCCGTGACCCGGCACAGTTGGGCCGAACCCTGGAAGATCAAGATGATCGAGCCGCTCCCGATCACGACCCGGGAGCAGCGAGAAGCGGCGATCGTCGAGGCGGGATTCAACACGTTCCTGCTGCAGTCCGATGACGTGTACATCGACCTCCTCACCGACTCGGGGACCTCGGCGATGTCCGACCACCAGTGGGCGGGGCTCATGGAGGGTGACGAGGCCTACGCCGGAAGCCGCTCGTTCCGCCACCTCTGCGAGGCGGTGGAGGAGGTGTACGGCTACCCGGAGACCATCCCGACCCACCAGGGCCGCGGCGCCGAGCACATCCTCAGCCAGGTGCTGATCCATCCCGGGGATGTGATCCCCGGCAACATGTACTTCACGACCACCCGGTTCCACCAAGAGCACGCCGGGGGGCGGTTCGTCGACGTGATCATCGACGAGGCCCACGACACCGAGGCGCTCCACCCGTTCAAGGGCAACGTCGACCTCGTCAAGCTCCAAGCCGTGATCGACGAGGTCGGCGCCGACCGCATCCCGTACGTGAGCGTCGAGACCAACGTGAACATGGCGGGCGGCCAGCCGATGTCGATGGCCAACCTCGAGGGCACCTATGACCTATGCCGGCGCAACGGCATCCTCGTCATGCTCGACGCCACCCGGGCCCTGGAGAACGCCTGGTTCATCAAGGTCCGCGAGCCCGGGTACGAGCACTGGTCCGTGGGGGAGATCGTTCGGAAGATCTGCTCGTTCTCCGACGGGGCGACGGTGTCGTCGAAGAAGGACAACCTGGTCAACATCGGCGGATTCCTCGCGGTGCGCGACCCTGAGATCGCCCGCCAAGCGCGTGCCCTGCTGGTCGCCTTCGAGGGTCTGCACACCTACGGGGGCATGTCCGGGCGGGACATGGAGGCTCTGGCCCGGGGGATCCGGGAGATGGTGGCCACCGACGACCACGTCCGCGCCCGGGTGGGACAGGTCGAATACCTGGGCGACCTCATCTTCAAGGCGGGGGTCCCGATCGTCCGCCCGGTTGGAGGGCATGGGGTCTTCGTCGACGCCGCCAAGGTGCTCGAGCACCTGCCCCAAGACGAGCTTCCCGCGCAGGCGCTCACCGCCGAGACCTATCTCGAGGGCGGGGTGCGCGGCATGGAACGGGGGATCGTCAGCGCCGGGCGGGATCCGGCGACCGGCGACCACCACCGTCCCCGCCTCGAGCTGATGCGCCTCGCCATCCCTCGCCGGGTCTACACCCAGTCGCACATGGACGTGGTCGCCGAGTCGATCGGCGCCGTGTACGAGCGCAGGGAGCAGATCCGAGGGCTCCGATTCACCTACGAGCCGGAGCACCTCCGGTTCTTCCAGGCGAGGTTCGAGCCGATCCGCTGAGCGGTCGGCCCACCCCGTTCGACTCCGGGTACATTCCGGCCCACACCGGAGTGAGGAGTCGTGATGGCCTGGCGTCTGTGGATCGATGGCACGTGGTCGGACGCGGTCGAAGGCGGCACTGCAGCCGTTGAGAATCCGGCCACCGGCGAGATGATCGACCAGGTGGCCGAGGCGTCGGCGGGGGACGTCGATCGGGCCGTGCAGGCGGCGCGCACCGCGTTCTACGACGGCCGCTGGTCCAAGGCGACCCCCGGGGAGCGGTCCGAGGTGATGCACCGCCTCGCCCGGATGCTGGAGGAGCGCGCCCCCGACTTCGCCAGGGTCGAGACCGAGGACACCGGCAAGCCGTATGAGTCGATGGCGTTGGGCAACGACCTCGCCTTCTCGGTGGACAACCTGAAGTTCTTCGCGGCCGCCGCCCGCAGCACCGCCGGGACTGCGGCGGGCGACTTCATGAAGGGCCACACATCGATGCTCCGGCGCGAGCCGGTCGGCGTGGTCGGCCAGATCACTCCGTGGAACTACCCGCTCAACATGGCCATCTGGAAGATCGGCCCCGCCCTCGCCGCCGGGTGCACGATCGTCCTCAAGCCGGCGCCAACCACGCCTCGGACGACGCTGATGCTCGCCGAGCTGTCCAAGCAGGCGGGGCTCCCCGACGGCGTCCTCAACGTCGTCACCGGGGGCAACGACGTCGGCGAGGCGATCGTCGCCCATCCCGACGTACGGATGGTGTCGCTCACCGGCTCGACCCCTGCCGGCAAGCGGGTGATGGAGACGGCGTCCAAGACCCTGAAGCGAGTGCACCTCGAGTTGGGCGGCAAGGCCCCGCTGGTGGTGTTCGACGACGCCGACCTCGGCGCTCTGGCTGCCGGGGCCACGTTGGGGGCGACCTTCAACGCGGGTCAGGACTGCACCGCGGCCACCAGGGTCTACGTGGAGGCGTCGCGATTTCGCGAGGCGGTCGACGCGGTCGTCGAGGGGATGAGCACCGTCAAGGTAGGGCTGCCCTACGACGCCGGCGTCGGCATGGGGCCGCTGATCTCGGAGCGGCAACGCGAACGCGTCCAGGGGTTCGTGGACCGCGCCCGCAAGGAAGGCGGGAAGGTGGTCGTCGGCGGAGGCGTGCCCGACGGGCTCGCCAAGGGGTACTTCTACTCGCCGACCGTCATCACCGGCCTCCCCCAGTCGGCCGAGCTGGTCCAGCAGGAGGTGTTCGGCCCCGTCCTGGTGATGCTGCCGTTCGAGGGGGAGGATCAGGGCATCGGGTACGGGAACGACGTGCTCTACGGGCTGGCCGCCTCGGTGTGGACCAAGGACGTCGGCCGGGCGATGCGGGCCGCCTCCGCCCTGGAGTTCGGGACCGTCTGGATCAACGACCACCTCCCGATCACCTCCGAGTTCCCCCACGGCGGCTTCAAGCAGTCGGGGTTCGGCAAGGACATGAGCGAGGAGGCGGTCCTCGACTACACGATCAGCAAGCACGTGATCATCAGGCATTGAGCGGGGACCGACCGGAGCAGTAGCATCCGGCCCGTCTGTCGGAGCCACCGGAGGAGGAGGGAGCGTCTGCCATGAGTGAGGAGCCAACCAGACTGACGGGAACGTCCCGGCTGTCGCAGATGAACGGGGTCGATCGGCGCCAGTTCCTCAAGTACCTCGGGGTCGCCGCCGCCGCGGTCGGGGCCGGCCCGCTCCTGGCGGCCTGCGGCGACGACACCACGACGACGACCGGCGGCGCCGGCGGCCTCACCACCGAGTTCACGTTCGCCAACTGGCCCTTCTACATCGATCCCGGAGGAGAGGACTCCTTCTTCGAGACCTCGACGATCGACGACTTCAAGGCGGCGACCGGGATAACCGTCAACTACATCGAGGAGATCAACGACAACGTCGAATGGTTCGGCAAGGTCCAGGGGCAGCTCGCCGCGGGACAGGTGATCGGCCGGGACCTCGCCGCGCTCACCGACTGGATGGCCGACCGCTTCATCCGCCTCGGCTGGCTGGAGACGCTGGACAAGTCCCGGATTCCCAATGCGTCGAACTTGGTCGACGCACTCAAGTCACCCTCGTTCGATCCGACCCGTGACTACACCCTCCCGTGGCAGTCCGGACTCACCGCCCTGGCGTACGACCCCGCCAACACCGGCCGGGAGTTGACCTCGATCAACGACATCTTCGATCCCGCCTTCGCCGGCCGGGTGACGATGCTGAGCGAGGCCAACGACACCATTGGCCTGGTGATGCTGGGGATGGGGCTGGAGCCCTCGACGGCGACGCTCGACCAAGCCCAGGCGGCCAACGACAAGATTCGCCAGTATGTGGCCAACGGGCACATCCGGCGATTCACGGGGAACGACTACGGCGAGGATCTGCTCAACGGGAACGTGTGGGTGGCCTTCGCCTGGTCGGGCGACGTGATCCAGCTCCAGCTGGACAATCCGGACCTCCGGTTCCTCGTCCCCCAAGAGGGGCTGATGCTGTGGTCCGACAACATGCTTATCCCCAAGGGCTCGGTCAACAAGGCGGCCGCGGAGACCTTCATGAACTACGTCTACGACCCGCAGCACGCCGCCAAGATCGAGTCCTACGTGAACTACATCTGCCCCGTCAAGGGCGCCCAGGATGCGATGCGGCAGATGGGCACCGACCTCGGTGATGCCGATCTGGCCGCGCTGGCGGAGGATCCGCTGATCTTCCCCACCGACGCCGACCTCGCCGAGACCCACATCTTTCGGGCGCTCCCCCCAGACGAGCGTGAGCAGTTCGACACGATGTTCTCGGAGACGATCGGCGCGTGATCACGAGGAGCGCGGAGGCCGGGCTCGCCGCGGTAACCGGCGAGCCCTCCGCGGTCGAACTGGTGGGGGTGACCAAGCGGTTCGGCGACACGCTGGCCGTGGACTCGATCGACCTGGCGGTCGACGAGAACCGGTTCTTCGCCCTGCTCGGCCCGTCCGGCTGCGGCAAGACGACGACGCTGCGGATGATCGGGGGATTCGAGGAGCCGACCGAGGGCACCATCCGCCTGCACGGCGAGGACGTGACCGGGCGCAAGCCGTATGAGCGCCCGGTGAACACCGTCTTCCAGAGCTACGCCCTGTTCCCGCACCTGTCGATCTTCGAGAACGTGGCATTCGGCCTTCGCCGCAAGAAGGTGGGCGACGGCGACGTCAGGCGCCGGGTGGGGCAGACCCTGGAGCTGGTGCAGCTCACCGGCATGGAGAAGCGCCGTCCCAGCCAGTTGTCGGGCGGCCAGCAGCAGCGGATCGCCCTGGCCAGGGCGCTCATCAACCACCCCCGGGTTCTGCTCCTGGACGAGCCCCTGGGCGCCCTGGACCTCAAACTGCGCAAGGAGATGCAGATCGAGCTGAAGCGCATACAGCACGAGGTCGGCATCACGTTCATCCACGTCACCCACGACCAGGAGGAGGCCATGACGATGGCCGACTCCATCGCCGTGATGAACGAGGGCCACATCGAGCGCATCGGCTCCCCGCACGAGATCTACGAGGATCCGCAATCGACGTTCGTGGCGGCGTTCCTCGGATCGTCGAACATGGCCGACGCCGTCGTGGTCGACGCCTCCAGTGGCGAGGTGTCGATGGGGGGGTGCCGGGTCCACGTCGGGCCCGGCCGGCTGCCGCCCGGAGTCTCGAGCGTCAGGATCGGCGTCCGGCCCGAGAAGCTGGCGGTGCACCACTCGGGTGAGGCCAACGATGCCAACACGCTGACCGGCACCGTCACCGACGTGTCGTTCATCGGGGTGTCCACCCAGTACCTCATCCAGACGGACTTGGGGACTTCGATGGCGGCGGTCCAGCAGAACACCGGTGCCCCGGGATTCGTCCCCGGCGAGCGCGTCACGCTCTCGTGGGCACCCGAGCACACGTTCGTGGTGCGGTGACCGCGGCCACCCTGAACCGCTCCGAGAAGGCGGCAGCCGCCGAACGCCGCCGGCGCCGGGTGCCATACCTGCTGCTGTTGCCCGGCGGCCTGTGGCTGATCTTCTTCTACATCCTGCCGATGCTGCAGCTCGCCGGCACGTCGCTCAAAGATGGGTCCTTCGCCGGGGGCTATCACTTCTCCTGGGAGATCTCGAACTACGGCGCCGGCTTCACCGAGTTCTCCTCGCAGTTCGTGCGATCGATCACCTACGCCGGGCTGGCGACCCTGATCACGTTCGCCATCGCCTACCCGCTGGCCTACTTCATCGCCTTCCGGGGGGGCCGCTACAAGAACCTGTTGCTCGTCTTGGTGATCATGCCGTTCCTCTTCCCGTTCTTGCTCCGCACCCTTGCCTGGAAGATCATCCTGGCCGACGACGGGTTCGTCGTGGACTCGCTGAAGGCGATCGGCCTGGTCTCGCACAACGGCCGCGTGCTCGCCACCGGGACGGCCGTCGTGGCCGGAATCGCCTACAACTTCCTGCCGTTCATGACCCTTCCCTTGTACGTGTCGCTCGAGAAGATCGACCACTCCATGGTCGAGGCCGCCTCGGATCTCTACGCCAACCCGCGGACGGCATTCCGGAGGGTGACCTTTCCCCTGTCGATGCCCGGGGTCGTGGCGGGCACGCTGCTCACCCTGATCCCGGCCGCCGGCGACTACGTCAACGCCCAGCTGCTCGGAACTCCCCAGCAGTCGATGATCGGCAACGTGATCCAGAGCCGGTTCCTGCTCGTCCTGGACTACCCGGTGGCGGCGGCGCTCTCGTTCACCCTGATGCTCGCCATCCTGGCGATGATCATTCCGTACATCCGGTTCACCGGGACGGAGGACCTGGTCGCATGACCGCGGCGGCACCCCCGATCGCGCGCCGCGGGCCATTCGGGGAAGGCGTCCGGCGCCACCTCATCACGTTCTACGCGTTACTGGCGCTGGCGTACCTGATGCTGCCGGTGGTCATCGTGATCCTGTTCTCGTTCAACGACAAGAACGGGAAGTTCAACTTCGTGTGGAGCGGGTTCACGCTCCACTACTGGAAGAACGCCTTCGGGGTCCCCGGGCTGTTCGACACGTTCCTCACCAGCCTGCGCATCGCGCTGATCTCGTCGTTCGTGGCGACGATCCTCGGCACGCTGATCGCCCTGGCCCTGATCCGCTACCGGTATCGGGGGAGGGCGGCGACCAACATCTTCATCTTCCTGCCGATGGCGACCCCCGAGGTGGTGATGGGGTCGTCACTCCTCGCCCTGTTTCTCACCTTCAAGATCCAGACCGGGTTCGTGACGATCGTGATCGCCCACATCTTGTTCATCATCTCGTTCGTCGTCGTTACGGTGAAGGCACGGCTCGCCGGATTCGATCGTCACCTCGAGGAAGCGGCGATGGACCTGTACGCCGACGAGTGGACGACCTTCCGGAAGGTGACCCTCCCGATGATCATGCCGGGGGTGTTCGCAGCCTTCCTCCTCGGGTTCGCGCTGTCGTTCGACGATTTCATCATCACGAACTTCAATTCCGGCCAGGTGGTCACGTTCCCGCTGTACATCTGGGGAGCGGCGCGTGTCGGGGTCCCGCCACAGGTGAACGTGTTCGCCACCGCCCTGTTCGTCATCGCCGTAGGGCTGATGGGCCTCTCCGTGTGGACGCAGCGGCGGCGTTCCTAGTCCGGCGCGGTGCTGCTGAGGAGGCCGAGGCGCTCGGCAGCCACGATCGCCTCGGCCCGGTTTCCGACCCCCAGACGCGTGTAGATGTCATGGAGCCGGCGGAACATGGCGCGCTCGGAATAGCCGGTATCGTCGGCCAGTCGGGCCACCGCGGTGCCCCGCGCGAGGTCCGCGATCCACTCGATCTCTTCCTCGGTGAACTCGGGCCTGGGGGCATGGGCCCCCGGCCACTCGGAGGCGAGGGTGCGGGCGATCTCGACGGGGAGCCGGGTGCGTCCCTCGAGCGCAACCCGCAATACAGCAACGATTTCCTCGGGTTCTGCGTTCCAGTCGACGGTTCCGGTCGCCCCGTGTCCGAGCGCATGGGCGTGCTCGGCGGCGGACGGCTCGGGAAGGAGCGCGACGACGGTGGCGCCCGCCACGGCGAATCGCTCGACCGCGGCGCAGCCCTCGTCGGACTTCAACGTGACGAGTACCGCCGATGGTTCGGAGCCCTCGTCGACCGGTTCGAAACCCGCGCGTTCGAGCGCGGACTCCACACCGCGACGAAACGAAACCGCGGTCTCGATGACGGCGACGGTATTTGCCATGCGGGCGGAGCATACCCTTCGGCGGGTGCACAGCCACGCCAGCGCGCGGCGGTTGTGCGCCTATCGGTTTCGAGACCGCGTTGTGTTCCCCGGACACCGCGCCAGGCCTCGCGGTTCCCGCCAACGCGCAGCAGGAGCCTGTCGTGTTAATGGCATAGGTCTGCCAATGCGTGACAGGGACGGGCAGGGGAGTTCGGGGTAGAAATTCCAGTAGACCGCACTGGTGTAATTCACCCGGCGGTTGGACAGCACTCGCCAAGGCGAGTGAAGCGCACTCCCCATTCCGGGGAGTTCACGAGAGGAAGAGCATGGCGACTGCCAAGAAGCCCGCAAAGAAGAAGACCGCGGCCCGCAAGCCGGCGGCCAAGAAGGGCGCAAAGAAGAAGTAGCTCCGTCAGAGCTAGTGCGGGAGGGCGGGAATCCCCGCCCTCCCGTCGCGTGTGGGATCCTCCACTCGATGACGCTCGAGAGTGACGGCAGGTTGCGCGAGTCGATGGCGGTGGAGCCGCCTCCGTCGCAGAGGCTCGGCATCGCGGCGTCGTCGTTGAAGGGCTGTTGGACGATGCCGAGTGCATCACCCGATGGATGGGGTGTCTAGGGCTCGCACCCGGACACCGACTCCACACCGACGCACTGGTCGGCACCGACGCCTCCTCGGGCGACGTCGGTGCCCGTGCCGCCCGTGAGGACATCATCGCCCTGTTCCCCGTGCAGCCGGTCGCCGCCCGAGCCGCCGCTGATGCGGTCGGGGCCCCGGCCGCCGCAGGCGACGTCGTCGCCCGCTCCGAGGCGGATGACGTCTCCACCCGCCAGTCCGACGATGACATCGGAGCCGGGGGTCCCGCGCAGTTCGTCGGCGGCGTTGGTGCCGACGATGGTGGCCACCCTCCCTGCACAGACCGGCGTCTCGAAGGCTCCACTGTCCCACCCCGCCCCCGAGGGCCGCGGGACGCGGTCGTAGTCCGTGACGGTCCCAGTCGGCCGGCCGGCGTCCTCCGCCGGACCGCCCGGCCGGTGCCGGTACGACCCGGGCAGCAGCACGGCATCGATCGAGGCGGCAAGGGAATCTCCGTCCTGAGCAGTGGCCACCTGCCACTGGGGCAGGTCGAGGACGGTGTCGCCGCCGTCGGTGGTGAAGCGGCCGGTGACGACGTTCCCGCCGCTCACCAGCCCCGGCAACGACGGGGTCGGCATCTCCACCACACCGCGCCAAGGGTGGCGGGTGAGCAGGACGTTGTCGACCAGAGTGACGTCCCGGCACCCCGGGCCTCCCATGACGACCGCCCATCGGCCATCGGCCGCCTGCACCACCGTGTTGTTGACGATCGTGACGTCCCGACTGCACACGGCGCCGTCCCCACGGAACACGGCAATTCCGCTTGCGTGGTTCTCGACGATGACGTTGTTGGCGATCGTCGCATCCGTGACACCGTCCAGGTTGATCCCCGCACACCCCAGGATGCCATTCCCCTCGATGAGATTGGCCGTGATCTCGCCGTTGGAGATGATCCCGTCGCCACCCTGGGACAGGTCGCCGTTCATGTGGAGCCCACACCCGCCATTGTCATGCAGGTGGTTGTGGTCGACCCGGAATCCGTCGCCGCTGTTGGACAGGTAGATGCCGTGCTCACCGTTGTGATGGCTGTCATTGCGGGTGACGCGAACCTCGTCCGTGAAAGCGAAGAAGATCCCAGTGCGGATCGCGGCGAGCCCGTTGTCGTGGACGTCGTTGGCTCGAATGACGATGTCGTGGGAGTGGGCGTCGGGAGTGCCCCGGACGTCGATGCCCCACGACGGGGCGTTGACGACCTCGAGCCCATCGATGACCCAGTAGGAGACGGTCCCGGGGTCCTCCCATGTTTCGAGTTCGACGTTGCTCTCGTGCCGGTTGGCGGATCCCGGGCGGTCGATCGTGACGGTGCCGGGGATTGCGGCGGTGAGGGTGATCCAAGCGCCGGGGGCGCCCGACCGTTCGATGCGCATGCCGGCGTAGGTCCCCGGGTGCACGACGATCGTGTCACCGGGCTCGATGGAATCGACGGCGTGTTGGAGGGTCGCCCAGGGGTGCCCGGAGTCGCCGTAGGCTGCATCGGAGCCGAGCGGCGAGACGTGGTGGGTGGTGCCTGCGGCCATCGCCGGCGGGAGCGAGGTCATAGCGGCGACGGCCACCACGGCGGCGACCAAAGCCAACCGAAGCCTCATCGGAGGCGTATCGGCATCGGCGGGCTCCCGGCTTGAGCGGCGGTTCCATGGGATTCAATCCCGGCCGTCGCCACGACGATGGGTACCGTGGAGGGCCGAATGAACGTGGACGTCGCCGTCATCCCCTGTGCCGGGTCGGGCACCAGGATGCGCCCGGCGACGCGCGTCCTCCCCAAGGCGATGATCCCCGTGGTCGATCGCCCGGTGATCCAGTACGTGGTCGAGGAGGCGGTGTCCGCCGGTGTCACCGAGATCGTCTTGGTGCTCGACGACCGGCCGGGAGATCCCGTGCTTCGGCACTTCCTCGAGGGCAAGCCGATCCCGGGCCTGCAGAACGTCGAGTTCCACGCCGTCCGCCAGGACCACCCCCACGGCCTGGGCGACGCCGTTCTCCGTGCGGAGGAATCCGTCGGCGATCGTCCGTTCCTGTGCCTGCTCTCGGACATGTTCCCCGTACCCGGGTTCTCGTTCACCCGGAGGATGGTCGACGCGTTCGACGGTAGAGCCCTCGTGGCGGTACGGGACGTGGAAGGGGAGCTACTCGACCGATACGGGATCGTCGCCGTTCGGCCACCCGCCAGCGGAGACCTGATCGACGTCGTCGGAGCCGTGGAGAAGCCGGGTGCGGGACGCGCCCCCTCGAACTTCGGACTGGTGGGGCGATACGTGTTCCCGCCGTCGGTGTTCGCCGCCCTCCGGGCCGTGGACTCGGGTCACGGTGGCGAGATCCAACTGACCGATGCCCTGGACCGGCTGGCGGTCGAGGAGGGTGCGGTCGCCATGGTGGTGGGCGAGGCGCTGCTCGACATCGGGGTTCCGGCCGGATTGCTCGAGGCCACCGCCGCGGTCGGCCTCGCTCGTGAGGACCTGGCCCCGGCATTCCGCGCCTGGCTGAGGCGGATGCTCACCGACTGAACCGGGCTGGACGGCGTCGGACGAGCGTGGTGGTATGGCCTCGATGCACCAACCGTCGTTCTGGCTGGAGCGCCTCGGGCCCCGCCCCATGCGTCCTGCCGTCGCATCGGACCTCGAGGTCGACGTCTGCGTGCTCGGGGCCGGGTACACGGGGCTGTGGACCGCCTACTACCTCGCCAAGGCCGATCCCTCGCTGCGGATCGCGGTCGTGGAGAGCGAGCAGGTGGGTTTCGGCGCCTCGGGGCGCAACGGCGGGTGGGCATCGGCCAAGATCGCCGGGAACGACCGTCTCCTCGCGGACCCGGAGAGGCGGTCCGGCGCGGTCGCCATCTATCGGGAGATGATCCGGACTCTCGGCGAGATGGGCCGGGTGATCGCCGCCGAGAGCATCGACTGCGGCTTCACCCTCGGCGGCTCGGTGGTGGCTGCCACCCGGCCCGGCCAGGTCGGGCGGCTCAAGGACTCGGTCGCCCTCGAGCACGCCGCCGGGTTCGACGATGGGGACCTCCGGTGGATGGAACCCGACGAGGCCCGCCGGGTGATCGCCACGTCGCGCTCGTTCGGGGCGACCTTCACCCCTCATTGCGCCGCCGTCGATCCGGCACGACTGGTGGTCGGGCTCGCCGCCGCCGCCGAGCGGGCGGGGGTGGCGGTCTACGAGCAGTCACCCGGCACCCCGGTGCCCGGCGGCGTACGCACCCCCGGAGGCCGGGTGCGCGCCGCGGTGGTGGTCGAGGCCATCGAGGCGTATCGCACGTCCCTGCGCGGACGGCGACGCGACGTGATCCCGGTGTACTCACTGATGGTGGTCACCGAGCCGGTGCCCGCCGCTGCGTGGAACGAGATCGGCCTGGCGGGACGGGAGACGTTCTCCGACGGCCGCCATCTGATCATCTACGGGCAACGCACCGAGGACGGCCGGATCGCCTTCGGGGGCAGGGGCGCCCCGTATCACTATGGGTCGGCGGTCGAGCCGGGGTTCGACCACGACGAGCGGACGTTCACCTTCCTGCGCGACACCCTGGTCGAACTGTTCCCCGTCCTGCGCGGAGTCCGCTTCGAGGGAGCCTGGGGCGGCCCCTTGGCGATCCCCCGGGACTGGCAGCCATCGATCCGCTTCGACGGGTCCACCGCCATCGTCGGCGGCTACGTCGGCCAGGGGGTGGCGCTGGCCAACCTGGCCGGTCGCACCGTGCGTGACCTCGTGCTGCGCGCCGACACCGACATCGTTCGCCTGCCCTGGGTGGGGCACCACTCGCCGCGATGGGAACCGGAGCCCCTCCGGTGGATCGGGGTCAACCTCGCCCGGCGGCTCACCGACTCGGTGGACCGGGCAGAAGAACGAGGCCGCGCCGCCCGCATCCGCCGGGCCATCTTCGACCGCCTGCCGGTCGGGTGACCGGCAGGCGGTCTCGCGAGGCCAACCCTCCTACGGCCAGACCCCCCGCTCGGTTGCGGTCGCCTTGATGCGCGACACCGCCACCGCGGTGGCGGCGATGCGGTAATCAGGCTCCCGGAGCGGTGGTGCGTCGCGGTGGCTCGCCGCCCAGCGCTCCCGGCTGTGCGGCAAACCGGCTTGGAGTGCCGCTCGCTGGGCGATGACCGCCTCGGTGGAGCGGAACATCCGGCGCCGCAAACCGTCATCGACCCGCTCCTCGTCCCACTCCTCGTTCTGCAGGTTCTGGACCCACTCGAAGTAGGAGACGACCACCCCGCCGGCGTTGGCCAGGATGTCGGGGAGCACGGGGATGCCGCGTTCCGCCAGGACCACGTCTGCCGCCGGGGTGGTGGGCCCGTTGGCCGCTTCCACCACGAGCCGCGCCTTGACCGCGGCAGCATTCTTCGAGGTGATCTGGGTCTCGATGGCGGCGGGGATGAGGATGTCGCACTCCAGCTCGAGCACGTCGGTGGGCGACATCGTCTTGGTTCCCTTCGCACCGGCGACGGAACCGGTGGCGTCCTTGTGGGCGGAGACGACGGCGAGGTCGACGCCCTGCTCGGCGGCCACCGTTCCCTTGGTGTCGCTGACCGCGATCACCGTCGCCCCGTTGTCTCGGAAGATGGTCGCTGCGTGCCGCCCGGCGTTGCCAAAGCCCTGGATGGCGACCCGGGCACCCTTCACCCCCGAGAGCCCGGGGACTCCGCCGAGGGACAGGAAGTGCTCGGTGCAGAAGAAGACCCCGCGGGCCGTCGCGGTCGATCGCCCGACGATGCCGCCGATGTCCAAGGGCTTGCCGGTGACCACGGGACGGGTGTTGCTGCCGGTGTGCAGCATGGTGTAGGTGTCGAACACCCACGCCATCGTCTGGGAATCCGTGTACAGGTCAGGAGCAGGGATGTCGGTGTGCGGTCCGATGTTATCGCCGAGGGCGGCCACGAACCGACGGGTGATCCGCCGCTTCTCGTCGACGGACAGAGTGGACGGGTCACACGCCACGCCTCCCTTGGCGCCGCCGAAGGGAATCCCGGCGAGGGCGCACTTCCACGTCATCCACGTCGCCAGGGCCATCACCTCGTCCTCGTCGACCGAGGGATGGAACCGGATGCCGCCCTTGCCGGGGCCGCGGGCGGTGTTGTGGAGGACGCGGTAGCCCTTGAAGGTGCGGACCGCTCCCGAGTCCATTACCACGGGGAGGGTCACGGAGACGATCTTCTCCGGTGCGATCAGCCAATCGGCGAAGCCGTTCCAGGCCTCGAGGTCCTCGATGTAGGCGAGGGCCTGGTCGAACTGCATCCGGGCGATGGTGTGGATGTTGAGGCTTTCTTCGGTCATGGATCCTCCAAGTGGCGATTCGCTCGGCCATCGTGTGCCCTGGCGCGGCGGCTGCCCAGGGCCCATAGGCCCGGAGGCTATCGCTCGGGGGGGATGGGCGCGCCGGTCATCTTGTCCACAGGGGGAGCGAGGTGACGCCCCGGAACACCAGGCTGGGGACACGGGGGTGGCTCGTCGACGACGGGCTCGATCACCGTGAGTCTCCGAGCCGCGACGGTCACGGCCACCTCGACCTCGAGGCGGGCGAGTGGCGCGCCGAGGCAGTGGTGCGTTCCCAGGCCGAACGCCACGTGGGGATTCTCGAAGCGACCGAGGTCGAGGCGTTCGGGGTCGACGAACGCGTCGGGGTCGTGGTTGGCGGAGCCGAAGACCAACCCGACCTTTTCACCGGCGCGGAGCGGCACGCCTCGCCAGTCGAGGTCTTCCAGCACCCATCGCTCGAACATCTGCAGGGGGGCGTCGTAGCGCAGGAGCTCTTCGACGGCCGCGGCGGGGTCATCGCGCAGGATGCCCATGACGTCGGCATGCCGGGAGAAGAAGGTGAGGCCCCACGCGTCGTCGCGGAACGGGCCCAGCGAGCGCAACCGGGCATAGGTCGGGTAGGGGTCGCGGACGAACGCGGGGTCGTAGGCGTCAAAGGCCGGGGACGCAGGCATGCCCGGCAAGATAGGAGCCGGCGATGCCGGCGGCCCGGCAGGACCCGCTCACCGCCGATCGCCGGGAGCCGCCTGCGGCGGACGGCCCTTGGCGTCCACCATGATGCAGGCGTCGATGAGGGCGTCGAGCCCGGCGGCGGTGACGAAGTCCCGCACCGCCTCGTCGGCCGCTCCCGGCTGGATCCACACCGTGCGGTACCCCAGGGCGGAGCATTCTTCGAGGACCAGCAGCGTGCGCGTCGGCGGGACGACCACGTCGACGATGGTCGGGGCCTCGGGCAGGTCGCGCAAGGTGTGCCAGCACGGGTCACCGTCGACGGTGGACCGGTAGGGGTTCACCGCCAGAACGCGATATCCCTTGTCCTTCAGGTCCCGGTAGATGATGTTGCCGAACTTGCCCGGGTGATCGGTGGCCCCGACGACGGCGATGACCGCGTCGGGTGAGTCGAGGAGGTCGCGTATCGAGTCCATGTACACCGTGGGCAACCGCCGCGAGCACCGGGGGATTCCCACCCGATTCGTGTCGACTTCGCGTCGGCGGCGGCCGGCGATAACGTGTCCGCCATGCAGCGCCGCCTGCCCGTCTTCGCTCTCCTGTTGGCTCTCGCCGCCTCCGCATGCGGCGGGGAGGGAGGCGCCACGACGACGACGCCGGTGGTGGCGACGCCCGGCCTCCCAGTCACCTACACCGGCCCGGATGGGGTCACGACGACAGTCACCGACGCGTCGCGGATCGTCACGCTGAGCGGGGACTTCTCCGAGATCGTCTGGGACCTCGGGCTGGGGCCGAACCTCGTCGGAGTGGATCTCGGATCGGTGTACCCCCAGGAGGAGATGCGGCTCAAGCCGAAGGTCGGCGTGGAGTACCGGCTTCTCACCGAGCCGATCCTCGCCCTCGAGCCGACGGTTGTGATCGGTGACGTCGACGCCACGCCGGGCACGGTCATCGACCAGGTGAGGGCGGCGGGGGTACCTGTGGTGATCTTCCCGCGCTTCGAAGGCACCGGCGCCCCGGCCGAGAAGATTCGGGCCGTCGCCGGCGTCCTCGGGCTCGCCGGCCTCGGCGAGCAGCTCGCCTCCACCACCCAGACGGAGATCGACGCCGCGCTGGCGATCGTGCCGTCGGTGCAGTCGCATCCCCGGGTGGCGGTCATCTACATCGCCACCGAGAACACGATGCTGATGCTGGGTTCGAACACCGTGTTCGACGGGTTGTTGGAGGCGGTAGGGGCCACCGACGTGGGTCCGGCAGCGGGCGCGGACGGGTTTGTCGCGTTGACCCCCGAGGCCGTGATCGCCGCCGCCCCCGACGTGATCATCACCGCGCAGCGCGGGTTCGACGGGGTTGGCGGCATCGACGGGTTCCTCGCCATTCCCGGCATCGCCCAGACCCCGGCGGGACAGACCCGCTCGGTGCTCGTGTACGAGGACCTCTACCTGCTCGGCCTGGGCCCTCGCACCGGGTCGCTGCTCGCCGAGCTCATCCACGATCTCCACCCGGAACTCGGCTGAGACGCCGGATCCAGGCGAGGACGCGGCGCAGAGGCCCGGCGAGGGCGGACGGAACGGTCGCAAGCAGGAGAAGGGCGAGTGAGCGCGTCCGCCGCGGCCCGCGCAGGCCGGCCCGCAGATGCGATCGGGCGGCCGCGCGATCGCCGGCGGCGAGGAGCTCCTCCCCGAGCCAGGCGTGCGCCGCCCCGAGGGCAGCCCGCCGATCCGTGTCGGAGACGGGCGATCCCGCCGACACCGCCTTCTCGACGGTCCGCAGGTAGTTGGCCGCCATCGGAACCATGTGCTCCCGGAGGGTCAGCTGGTCCGGGGCCCCGACCCGGTAGATGGTCGTGGGCACGTCGGCGAAGGCCACCGGTCCGAGGCGACAGGTCCGGAGGTGAAAGTCGAAGTCCTCGCCGGTGAGGGTGAGCGACTCGTCGAAGCCGCCAACGGCCTCGGCGCGGTCGGCCCTGAGCAGCACCGTCGAGGTGTGCACCAGATTGCCGCCGAGCATCGCCGTGAAGAGGTCGCCATGCCACACCCGCGCCGCCGGCGAGCCGGGCGCGGCACCGCCGGGGAGGGTGATGGACCCGGTGAACACGGCGGGGAGGCGGATGTCTGCGTAGTGGCGGTACATCGTGCGGAGGTAGCGGTCGGCGATCAGGCGTCCATCGGGATCCACCGCGCCCATGTCCGACCACACCATGCCGGCAGCGGGAAGGCGGTCGAGGCAGGCCAGCTCGAATCCCAGTTTCCAGGGCAGCCACTCGTCGTCGCTGTCGAGGAACGCCACGAAGTCCCCCCGGGCTGCGGCCAGGCCGGTGTTGCGGGCGGCGGCGGGGCCACCGTTGGGGCGGATGAGGCACCGCACCCGGTCGTCGCCGCCGAAGCGCTCGGCGAGGAGGGCGCCGGTGCCGTCGGTCGACCCATCGTCGACGACCACGACCTCGATGGCGGCGTGGGTCTGGCCGAGCGCCGACCCGACGGCTCGGAGGAGGCGCACGCCGCGGTTGTAGGTGGGGATGACGACCGAGACGAGGGGGTGGTCGATCATGACTCGCGGCGTCTACGTCCGGCGAGGCATGCGGCGGCTGCGCCGATCGCCGCCCCGGCCACTGCCCACACCACGGGCACCAGGCGCGGGTTCAGTCCGATCTGCCACCAGGCGGGAAGCCCGACGCGGTCGGCGATCCCCACCGCCAGAGCGGCCGCCAACGAGCCGACGGCGACCACCTGGCGAGGATGGCGGGCCGTGCCGAAGGCGGCCATCACCACCAGGGAGACGACCGCGGCGACTCCGATCACCAGCCCCGCCCACGTGGCGGTCTCTGCCATCAGCCCGAGTACGCCGCGAAGCAGGGCGCTCAATCGCCTCGTCCACCCTTCGCCTTCATGGCGCGCTTCTGTTCGCGCAGCTCGTACACCTTCTCAAAGCTGTCGACGTCGGCGATCGACGGCCAGTCGGCGGCGTACTGCTCCCACCCGGCGGGACCCGCTCCGAGTCGTTTGCCGATGACGCCGATGAAGATCCGCGCTTTGGCCTTCCCGAAACCGGGAAGGGCCTCCAGCCGGGCAAGGAGGTCCCGGCCGTCGGAGGCTCCGGTCCATAGGCGGGCGGCGTCGCCGCCGTAGGCGTCCGCGACGTGCCGGCACAGCTCCCGACAACGGGAGGCCATCGACCCGGGAAACCGATGCAGGGCAGGGGGACCCCGGAATGCCGTCTTCAGGGCATCGGGCTCCATGGTGGCGATCGCCCTGGCGTCGAGGTTGCCGCCCAACCGGCCTGCCAGCAGGTACGGGGAGAGGAAGGCGCGCTCCATGGGGAACTGCTGGTCGAGCATCATCCCGATGAGTAGCGCGAGGGGATCGGCGGCCAGCAACCGGTTGGCGGCGGCGTCCTCGGTGAAGGGGAGATCGGTCGGCATGGCATTCCGGGTCGGGGAGACAACGGTAGCGCCAGGGAGATTGGCAGGGTCGCGCGCCATGCCACCGATACGATTCGACCGTGGGCCTCAAGCGCGGTGCGATCGACACCGCTCATCGTCTCGGGATGTTCGGCGCCGTTGGCAGGATGTACGGTGCCCGGCGGCTCACCGTGCTCGCCTACCACCGGGTCACCGACCACACCGCTCCAGGGTTCACCGGTTTCGTCGGCAACGTGAGTGCGACTCCGGCGGAGTTCGAGGCGCAGCTGCGCTGGCTGGCTCCGCGTTTCACGGTGGTCACCCTCGACGCGGTCGCCGATGCCGCTCGGGGGGCGCGGCTGCCACGTCGGCCCCTGGTCATCACCTTCGACGACGGGTATCGGGACAACCTCCAGCAGGCCACGCCGATCCTCGAGCGCGTCGGCCTGCCAGCTGCCGGATTCCTTGCCACCGGCCTGATCGGCGGGGGGGCCGCCCCGTGGTGGGACCTCGCCGCCGTGTGGTTCCAAACCACTGCGCTGGGCGAAGCCGACCTGCCGGTGGCGGGTCCCCGGGCGTGGACCGACGGGCGCCGGGAGGCCCTGTCGTGGATCAGGGCGGCCAAGCGCCTCCCCGACGCCGAGCTGCGAGCCGCCGTCGAGCGGCTGCCCGGGGCCCTGGAGGTCACCGTCGACGACTCGCGGTTCGTCGGCTTGATGCTCGGCTGGGACGAGGTGGCGGCGATGGCGGGCCGGGGCTGGCAATTCGGGGGGCACACGTGCAGCCACCCGATCCTGACTCGGGTGCCGATCGAGCACGCGATGCGCGAGGTGCAGGGCTCCCACGACCGCGTCGCCGAGGCGGTCGGGGCCCGGCCCCGTGGCTTCGCCTACCCCAACGGGCAACCCGCCGATTTCGACACCGCGGTCCGGGCGGTAGTGGCCGATGCCGGGTTCGACGTCGGCTTCACCCTGGTTCCGGGGCCCGCCCGGTGGAGCGAGTTCTCGTCTGATCCCCTGGCGATCCGTCGGGTGTACGTGCACCACGGCGATGGCGTGTCCCGCCTCGCCGCTAAGGTCGGCGGGGTGGCGAGGTTCATCGAGGCGGTGAGGTGACCGCCGCCGGCCGGATCCGACACGAGGTCCTGGACTCCCTTCCCGCCCGCTATCGACCGCTCGAGGGGTGGAGCGGGCCGCGTCGTCGGGACTGGTCGTGGCAGTTCGACGCGGTCGGGGGAGGGACCCGGCTCCTGATCAAGGTCCCTCGCTGGGCGGGCGTCGACACGCTCGATGACGCCGTGGCTGCCGGACCGCAACCCGACACGCAGGGCGAGTTCGCCGCCTTGTCGGCCATGGCGGCGGCGGTGGCCGGGTCGGGGGACCGCAGGCTGGCGGCGGTCCAGCCGGTCGTCTACGTCCCTGGGGTGAACGCCGTCGTGCTCGAGTGGCTCGACGCCATCCCGCTCGGTGCCCGGCTGGGGTGGACGGTTCCGGCCGCCACCGCCGGGTCGCTGCTCGGCAGCACCGGCGCCTGGCTGCGGGTGTGCCACGACGCCATCGGGGCATGGGTCGTCGAACCGTTCGACGGGAAAACCGCGGCGGCGGCATGCCGCGGAGCGGTGGATTCCCTCCACGATTCACCGAGCGGCATCGCGCAGGCGGCAGCACGAGTGGCGGCGGCCGCCGGCCGACTCGACGGGCACCGGGTCCAAGTGGGCACCATCCACGGCGACTTCTCGCTGCGTAACGTGCTGGTGACCGGCGACGGCCGCGTGGCGGTGATCGACCCCAATCGCTACCGGGGCGGAGCAATGACCGACCCCGCCCGGCTGGCGGCCGAGTTGGTGCTGGGTCGCGCCCGGCTGGTCACCGGTGGGTTGCTCCCGGGGTCGGCCCGGGTCCGCCGATGGGTCGGCGCCTTCATGGAGGGATACGGCCGTCACGACGAATCGCTCTTCGCCTACGAGTGGGCGGCGGCCTCGCTGCGGCGATGGCTCGACCTCGAGGCGGGGATGACCGGAGCCCGGCGTGTCGTGCTGGCGGCCGACCGGCACCTGTTCAAGTCGGAGATCGGTCGGCTCGCCGCCTGAACGGCGACAACGCCCGTCGGCCCATCCACAGGAGCCGTCCCTTCGCCCCAGCCGAGCGTCGGATTCGCACATCATCGCGGACCTCGACCCCCCACGCCCGCTTGTAGGGCTCGTCGCCACGGAGGAAGTCGAACTCCGCCGCCCCCTCCTCGATCGCCCCGCGGATCGCCGTCGCCATGATCCTGCGGCCCGGCCCGTACGCCGCCCACGCCGGGTCGAAGCCGGTCGTGTAGAAGGCCACCGTGTCGGCGTGGCGGAAGCACAAGATGGCAGCGATGGCTCCGCCGGCGGCGTCGAGCCGCCACAACCGCAGCCTCCCGGCGGCCAGCATGCGCCGGGCGACCTCGCGATGGAACGCCACCAGGCGGGCGTCGGCGAATGCCCCCCGGTCGCCGTGGCTGGTGCGCACGCTCTGATGCATCTCGGCCAGCCGGGTCATCGTGTCCTCGAGGTCTCCCGCCGAGACGATGAGGCGCTCGGCCACGCCGTCCACCTCCGCGTCGAGCTTGCGGCGGTATCGGTCGACGTTCTGACGATGACTGCGGCGCATCCGCGCCTCGACGGCGTCCCAACCACCGTCGGGGCGAAGATAAGGACACGGGATAGGCTCGAGGTCGTGCCGGTCATCGTGTAGGCGGAGGTTCGTGGCGGCCAGCGTGGCCGCCGC
>JAZDHM010000204.1:0-2928 GCA_043805935.1 Actinomycetota bacterium | reverse complement strand
TACGGCCAAGGTGGTGGCGACATCCTCGACGGGGGCGCCGGAACCGATGTTGCCAACGGCGGGTCCGGGTCCGATGGCTGCACCGCCGAGACGACGATCCAATGCGAGTCAGCGGCGGCAGACGACATCTGGCATCCCCAGCCGGGGACGACCTGGCAGTGGCAGCTGTCTGGGGAGATCGACACATCTGTTGATGCGGAGATGTTCGATATCGATCTGTTTGAGGCGCCCTCGTCGGTGATTGAGGATCTGCATGAGGGGGGGCGGGTGGTGGTGTGCTACCTGAGTGCCGGTGCCTGGGAGGCGTTCCGTCCGGATGCAGACGCGTTTCCCGATGCCGTCCTGGGGCACAGCAATGGGTGGGCCGGGGAGCGGTGGCTGGACATCCGCCGTCTCGACGTGCTTGCACCGATCATGGAGGCTCGGTTGGATCTGTGCCGGGACCGGGGGTTCGACGGCGTCGAAGTCGACAACATCGACGGATACGCCAACAACACCGGCTTCCCGCTCACCGGGCAGGATCAGCTTGTCTTCAATCGGTTCCTCGCCCAGGCGGCCCACTCCCGTGGTTTGTCGATCGGATTGAAGAACGATCTCGACCAGGTGGAGGAGTTGGAGCCCGCTTTCGATTGGGCGCTCAACGAGGAGTGCGCCGCCTTCGACGAATGCGAGCTGCTGGTCCCCTTCATCGCGGCCGGCAAGGCGGTGTTCCACGTCGAGTACGACCTGGACACCACCGAGTTTTGCCCGTTGACCACCGGACTCGGGTTCAGTTCCCTGCAGAAGCACCCGGACCTCGACGCCTGGCGCCGCACCTGCTCCTAGGGCGGGCCGGGCGGGATCCGATCTCGGCCCGCGGTCGAGTATCCCTCCGCTCGCTCGCCGCGTGCTTCGTCGGCCCAGGTGTCCTTCACACAGATGTTGTCGACGGGTAGCTGGCTGGCCGGGTAGTTCGAAGCGTTGTTGGTCATCACCTCCCGCATGGTGACTCCCTCGGTCACCGAACCATGCGATGGCGTGGCCGAAGAACCTGGCACAGGTCTCGCCTCGTTCGTCGGGGTGGACCTCGAGAACAGCGACTCGGGATCGGTCGTCGATGGCGATGTGCAGTGAGTCGTAGCCGATGCCCCGGCCTCTGGGTGCTCCTCGCCGTCCGGGGGCCCGCCAGCCGCCCCCGTCGGGGATCCAGCCCAGTATCTTGGAATCGACATGGACCAGGTCCCGGGTGGGGCCCGCTCATAACGACGCACCGCCAGTGTGGTGGGCGGGTCGATCATCCAGCCTGCCCAGGCCTCGGCGGCCCAACACCCCTTCGACCGTCAAGCGGGCCATCCGCAACGCCCAGGCGATGCGATGCGCCCCAGCGGCGGGCGAGGCGCAGCTCACAGATCCGGTCCTCCACCTCGATGGGGGTGCGGTTCGGTGACCGCCGAGGCCGTGACGACCGGTCCTCCAGTCGGCGGGACCCTCCGCCCGCCGCCGCCGCAGCCACCGATACGCCGTCTCCCGGGAAACCCCCATCGACTCGGCAGCCACCACCACCGGCTACCCCGACACCGCGACCCAGTTTCACCAGAGTCCGCCGACCGAACGCTGTCACGGAGCGCTGGCGTGAACACGAGAGCCTCCCCTCGGTCCGGATGCTTGCTTGCACCCCAAACCGAAACCGGGAGGCTCTCGACTGTCAGCAACCTCTAGAAGAAGTACACCTAGGGGACCACGACCTTCGACGAGGGGACGCACAGCAGCTCGGGGTTGATCGCCTTGATCTTCTTGCGCTCGAATTGATTCTTCACCTCGACTCTCACGTTCACCTCGGCTCCGCCGATCTGGTAACAGACCAGATGGCCGGCCGGGTGTTGGATCTGGCTGCCGTCCTTGTCGACGGGGGCGCAGAGCCGCACGGCAGGGCCGATGTTCACCCGCTTGTGACCGAACTGATCGGTGAGCAACACGCTGCCGAGTTGTCCCACTCGCTGCAGTGAGGTCAGTGGTTCGACGTTGTAACACTGGAAGTGATCGATCGGGATTCGGATCGGCCTGAACGAGTTTCCGAGCACACGCTTCTTCGAGGGGACGCACACCATGTCCGGATCTCCCACCAGCAGCCTCTGCGAGCCGAACTGGTTGCGAACCACCACCGCCGTGTTCAGGTCGGGGCCGGTCGTGTCGTAGCACACCAGGTGGGCGCGACGGTTGACGAAGGGCTCGATCCCCTTCTGCGCCGGGTTGCAGAGGCGAGCGCGGTCGGTGACCTTCGCCTGACGTTGCCCGAATTGGTCGGTCAGCTGGACCGTGCGGTTCTCGAACCTCGTCGGCGTCACCGTGTAGCACTTGAAGTGCTCTAGCGCGGGTTGCGCGGGACGGACCCCGTGGGTGGCCAGCAGGGCCTCCTCCAGCGTCAGCAGCTTGTGGCCGTCGAAGCTGGGGCAGAAGCCGTCGTTCAGTCCGGGCACGGCGAGCGCCGGGAGCTCGCAACCGGGCCGCCATGGGACGTTCTCCGCGACCAAGATTTGAGGCGGCAGTTCCGCCCCGTCGAACTTGACCTGAAAGCCGTCGGAGAGGCGAGTGAACGTGAACAGCGGCACGACCTGCAGCTGGGAGTCGAACGTGCCCCCTTCGGTGCCCTGGTGGATGGTCATCTGGCCCTGCGAGGGTTGGGTGGAGGAGAGGCCGACGTTGACATCCCAAAGGTGGGTGCCCATGCCCGGGTAGACCACCGTGATCGGTTCCATGCTGACCAGGGAGAGGGCGACGATCTCGATCGGGACGGTGTCATCCGGCATGGGGTTGGCCGCTTCGAGGCGCTGCACCACGGTGTCGGCGTCCCCCACGTTGTGCCCCATGAACGTCTCCAGGGGCACGCCGGCGAACTTGACCCTGCCGGTGAATGGATCAGATCCGGGGCCGAAGAATCCGGCGGGTAGC
>JAZDHM010000203.1:0-6671 GCA_043805935.1 Actinomycetota bacterium | reverse complement strand
GGAGCGGTGCCCGACGATCTCGGCGGCTTCGGCGTTCCCGTCACCTTCTTCTTCGCGCCCGGCGGGCGCCTGGTGTCGGTGCATTCCGGGGTGCTCGACGAGCGCACCCTCGCCCTCGGCGTCGACGAGATCGTCCGTTCGGCACCCTGATGGAGTTCGGACTCCTCGCTGCTGCCCTGATGGCGGTCGCCTGCCTGTGGCTGGCGTTGCGGTTCGAGGTGGGGCGCACCAACCCGTCGGACCAGACCGCCCGGCTGTTCGACTCGGCGCTCATCGCCGCCATCGTCGGCCTGGGCATCGGTCGGATCGGGACGATGGTGTCCGGCGGGGTCAACCCGTTGTCCCATCCCCTCGACATCCTCATCGTGCGAGGCGGCGTCGACACCGTGGTGGCGTCCGCCGGCGCCCTGGCGGTGTTTGCCATCATCGCCCGGCGGGATCTCCCCGGCATGGCCGATACCGCCGCCCCCGCCGCCCTCGCCGGTCTCGCCGGATGGCACGCCGGCTGCTTCACCCGCGGCGCCTGTCTGGGCACCCCCGCCGATCTTCCCTGGGCGATCGCCGGCCCTTCTGGGATCGGCCGCCACCCGGTCGAGGTGTACGCCGCGGTCGCCCTCGCCCTGGCCTGGTTCGCCCTCATCCTCATCAGGCGCCGCCGTTCCCACCCCGGGATCGCCGCCTCGCTGGCCATCGCGGTCGCGGCGGGGGCGCGGCTCGCCACCGAGCCGATGCGCCCGACGATCGGCGGCGGGCCGATCTGGTGGTACAACCTCGGGGTGGCCGCCGGGCTGGCCGCCGCCATCACGGCCTGGGTGCTTGGTCGACGCCGGGCCTGAGGGTCGGATCTGCCGCCGTACACTCCTGGCCCTATGTCCGACGCCCCCGTGGTCGATGTCACCGGCGTCGCGCTGCGCCGACCCAACGCCCTCATCCTGCGGGACGTCGACCTGCGGGTGGAGCGCGGTGAGGCGCTCGGCCTGTTCGGCGCCAACGGATCGGGCAAGACCACCCTGCTGCGCATCCTCGCCACCCTGGTGAGACCGACGGAGGGCGGAGGGGCAGTGCTCGGTGCCCGCATCGGCACCTCCCACGCGGAGTCGGTGCGGCCCAGGATCGGCCTGATCGGCCACGAGGCCGCCCTCTACCCCAACCTCACCCTCGACGAGAACCTGGCGCTGGTCTCGAGCCTGTGCATCCGTCCCGCGATGACCGCCTCCGCCGCCCTGGCCGCCGTCGGGCTGGGAGGAGCCGGGCGCCGCCGCGCCGCCCACTGCTCCAACGGCATGCGCCGCCGGGCCGAGTTCGCCCGCATGCTGGTCACCCAACCGGACCTGCTGCTGCTCGACGAGGCGCACGTCGGACTCGACCCCGAGGCGTCGGGGATCGTCGAGCACCTCGTCGGCGAGGTCGTCGCCAGAGGTGGTGGAGCGGTGGTCGTCTCCCACGAACGCGAGCGCGTCGCCCGGATCGTCGCCCGCAGCGTCGTGCTCTCCGACGGACGCATCGAGCCGGCCCCGCGATGATCCACCACGTCCTCGTCCTCATCCGCTCCCAGCTCCGCAACGAGGCGAGGGCCGGCGAGGTGGCGACGATCATCATCCCGTTCGGCGCGGTGGCCCTGCTGGTGATCCCGCTGGCCATCGGCATCGACACCGACCTGCTGGCCCGGATCGGCCCGGGCCTCTACTGGGTGGTCGTGCTGCTCTTCGGCGTGATCGTCACCCATCGCCAGAGCGCCTCGGTCGATCGGCCGCAGCGCGACCTCCTCACCCTCCTCGGGGTGGACCCGGCGGCGCGCTTCGCCGCCACCGCCATCGCCAGCGCCCTGCTGCTCCTCGTGTTCGAACTGGCGGTCGGGGCGATCACCATCGTGCTCTACGACCCCGACCTCGGCGGGTGGGGGTGGCTGGCGGTCATCCTCCCGCTGGTGGCGGCCGGCCTGGCGATGATCGGGACGCTCGCCGCCTCGCTCACCAGCGGCCTCGGTGGGCGGAGTGCCCTCGCCCCGCTCCTCGTCGCCCCGATCGCCATACCGATCCTGCTGGGAGCGGCGCAGGCAACGGAAGGCTTGCGCGTCGGCGCCGGTATTCTCCGCTGGGTGCTCGTGCTGGCCGTGGTCGACGTCCTCCTGATGCTGGCCGGAGTGCTCACCGCCCGTCCCCTGGAGGAGTCGTGACCAACCGGACCGTCGAGATCGGCGCCTTCGGCGCGATGATTCTCGCCTTCGCCGTCGGGCTGGCGGTGCCTCCGGACGCTGTACAGGGCGACCTCCAGCGAATCATGTACGTGCACGTGCCATCGGCCTGGCTGGCCTACCTGGCGTTCGGCATCACCATGATCGGGAGCGTCGTCTACCTCGCCAACCGCAACCTTCGGTGGGACCGTCTCGCCGGGGCGTCGGCGGAGGTCGGCGTGGTGTTCACCGGCCTGGCACTCGCCACCGGGTCGATCTGGGGGAAGCCGGTGTGGGGCGTGTGGTGGACGTGGGACGCCCGGCTGGTCCTCACCGCGGCGATGTTCTTCGTGTACCTCGCCTACCTGGCCCTGCGACGCGGGGTCGACGGCGCCGACCGCAGGGCGAAGCGCTCCGCGGTGTTCGGCATCGTGGCGGGCCTCCAGATCCCGGTCGTGCACTTCTCCGTCGTCTGGTGGCGCGGCCTCCACCAGCCGCCCACGGTGCTGCGCCCCGACAATCCGCAGATCGATCCGCCGCTGCTCTTCGCCCTGCTGATGGCGGTGTTCGCGTTCACCCTGGCCTACGCGGCGCTGGTACGCCGGCGGATCGCCCTCGCCGCGGCGGAGGACAGCCTCACCGACGCCCCGCGCCCCGACGAGCAGGTCGCCGGAGCCGCGGTGTCCGCCCCGCAGCTCGGGGGAGGGCAGCGATGAGCGACTGGGGCTGGGTGGCCTTCGCCTACACCATCGTCTACGGCGTCCTCATCGGGTACGTCGCCTCGCTGGTGGTCCGCACCCGGCGAGTGCGATCGGAGGCCGCCCGCCGATGAAGCGATACCGGCTGTTCGTGATCGCCATGCTGGGCCTGCTGGCGGTCCTCGTCGGGTTCCTCGTCGCCAACATCCGAGGCGACCTCGTCTACTACAAGACGCCGACCGAGGTCGTCAACGACCCGGCCTCGGCGACCGCCGGCCGCTTCCGCCTCGGCGGGCTCGTGGTGGCGGGCAGCGTGGCCGAGTCCGCCACCGACGTCACGTTCGCCGTCACCGACGGGACCACCACCCTCCAGGTCGACCACGTCGGGGCGCCGCAGCAGCTGTTCCGTGAAGGGATCGGGGTGGTGGTCGAGGGCACGTGGGACGGCACCCGGTTCCACTCCGACTCGATGATCATCAAGCACGACGAGCAGTACCGCACCGAGGAGGGTGGCGTGTACACGCCGGACTCCCGGTACCCGACGCCGTGATCGCCCTGGTCGGCTCGGCCGGGGTCCTGCTCGCTCTCGTCTCGGCGGTGGCGCTCGTCGTCCAGGGGATCCGCTGCTACCTCTCCGAGGGCGCGCCGGCGGCGTCGCTGCGGCTCCCGGTGATCGGGCTTCTCGTCGGGGCGATCGTCGCCATGGGGGCCCTCGAGATCGCCCTCCTCCGCAACGACTTCTCCCTCGAGTACGTGGCCCGCAATCACTCCCGGGGCACCCCGCTGCTCTTCACCATCGCCGGCGCCTGGGCGGCACTCGAGGGCAGCATCGTGCTCTGGGGGCTGGTCTTGGCCGGGTTCACCACCTGGGTGTTCCGCCGCCTCGGCGAGCGCGACCGGGTGGGGGCGGCGGCCCTGGCGGTGATGGGAACCGTGGCGGTGTTCTTCTTCGGGCTGATGGCGAGCGCCGCCAACCCCTTCCGCACCCTGGCGGAAGTGCCCGCCGACGGACTCGGGGCCAACCCGCTTCTGCAGAACCACATCCTCATGGCGATCCACCCACCGGTGCTCTACCTGGGATACGTCGGGATGACCGTGCCGTTTGCCTTCGCCATCGCCGCCCTCGTCTCCGGCGACGGCACCACCGCCTGGCTGGAGCGCACCCGGCGCCGGACCCTGATCGCCTGGTCATTCCTTTCACTCGGGATCGTGCTCGGGGGCTGGTGGTCCTACGAGGTCCTCGGCTGGGGCGGGTTCTGGGCCTGGGACCCGGTGGAGAACGCCTCCTTCCTCCCCTGGCTCACCGCCACCGCCTTCATCCACTCCGCCGTCGTGCAACGACGGCGAGGGATGCTCCAGGCGTGGAACGTGGCTCTGATCATCGGGACCTTCTCGCTGACCATCCTCGGCACGTTCCTGACGCGCTCCGGGGTGGTGGCCTCCGTCCACTCGTTCACCCAATCGGCGGTCGGCCCGGGGCTCCTCGGATTCCTCCTCGTCGTCGTGGTCGGCGGCTTCGGGCTGTTCGCTGCCCGCGGGCACCTGGTGGCATCGTCGCCGCGCCTCGACTCGCTGGCCAGCCGCGAGGGCGTATTCCTATTGAACAACCTGCTGCTCACGCTCTTCGCCTTCGTGGTGCTGGTCGGCACCATCTACCCGATGGTCCTGGAGGCCTTCACCGGGGACCGGGTGTCGGTGGGAGCACCGTGGTTCGATCGATCCGCCATCCCGATCGCTCTCGTGCTGTTGCTGGCGATGGGCATCGGGCCGATGACGCCGTATCGAGTGGCCCGCCCGGCGGTGCTGTGGCGCCGGGTGCGGCTCCCGCTGCAGGTGGCGGCGGCGACCGCGGCGGTGGTGGTCGTCGCCGGCCTGCGCCCGATCACCGTCGTGGCGACCGTGGCGCTCGCTGCGTTCGTCGTGTCGGGGATCCTCCGCCACGCCCATGAGGTGGTCCGCAGCCGTCCCGGCGGATACCTCGCCGGGCTCGCCCGCCTCCCCGGTTCGGATCCCGGGTACTGGGGCGGGATGATCGCCCACATTGGCGTGGCTCTGGTGGCGGTGGCCATCGCCTTCTCCGGGTCATTCGGCGTGCGCCAGGAGATCACCCTGGTGGTCGGCGAGTCGGCCCCCTTCGAGGGCTACACCCTCACCTACCGCTCGCCGTTCCTGCGCCAGGAGCCGAACCGAACGGTGATCGGGGCGAGCATCGAGTTGCGGCGCGGCGACCGGCTGCTCGGCACCCTCGAGCCGCGTCTCAACCAGTACCCCCATCAGGTCCAGGCGATCCCGACGCCCTCGGTGCGCACCGGCCTCGGAGAAGACGTCTATCTGAGCCTCATCAGAATCGGGCAGGGCGACGCCACCGTCACCGTCGACGCCTTCCGCTTCCCGCTGATGTGGCTGCTGTGGCTCGGCGGCCTCACCGTGTTCGCCGGCGGGATCCGCTCCTACGTCGGCCGGCACAAGTCGTCCAACCTCCCCGTCCTCGAGGCGGCCGATGTCTGAGCGAGCCCGCAACTGGACGGCCCTCGGCGTCATCGCCGCTTCGATCGCGGTGATCGTCGCCATCCTGGCCGCCTCCGATCCATCACCCGCCGACCGGGTGGAGGCGCTCGCCTCGCGGCTGAAGTGCCCGGTGTGCCAGTCCGAGTCGATCAACGACTCCCCGGCACAGTTGTCGCGGGACCTCAAGCAGCTGATCGCCGACCGGGTCGCCCAAGGCTGGACCGACGACCAGATCGTCGACCTCTTCGTCGCCACCTACGGCCAGGAGGTGATCCTCGACCCGCCCGGCACCGGACGGACCGCCCTGCTCTGGGTGCTCCCGACGCTGATGGGTGTCGTCGGCCTGGCGGTGATCGCCACCCGGGTGCGCCGGGGTTCACGCGATCTGACCGCTGAGGAACACCGCCGGGTTGCCGACGCCGTCAGGGAGGCCCAGGAGTGAGCGCGGCGACCGTCGGCATCCTCGAGCAGCGGCGTGACGACGCCGTCGCCGACCTGATCGCTCTCGAGGCCCAGGTCGCATCCGGCGAGATCGACGCCGTCCGGGCCGACCGGCTCCGGCGGCGGTACGAGGGCGACGTGGCCGACGCCCTGGCCGCCATCGACGCCGCCCGCGCCGCCGCTCCCCGAAGGCGATCCCCGGCCCGCGTCTGGGCGGGGATCATCGTGTTTGCCGCGGTGGCCGCCGCCGCGGTGTTCGCCCTCACCCGGGCGGTCCAACCCGGCGACGACACCGGGGCCGCCTCCGGGGTAGCCGGCGACGTCATCACCGAGGGAGGCGTCGACCTCTCCACCGTCACCAACGACCAGCTCGAGACGCTGGTCGCCGCCAACCCGGACCTGACGCCGATGCGCCTCGCACTGGCGCGGCGGTATGTGGAGGCGGGCGACTTCTCCAAGGCTCTCCCCCACTACCTGTACGTCCTCGACCAGGGCCCCAACGCCGAGGCGCTGATGTACGTGGGATGGATGACCTACCTGTCGGGCGACGCCGCCACCGGAAGGACTCTGCTCGAGCGGAGCCTGGAGATCGTTCCCGCCAACGTGCTCGCCATCTGGTTCCTGGCCAACGTCGAGTACTACGGGCTGAGCGACCAGGCCGCCGCCCTCCCGCTCCTCCAGCAGGTGATCGACTCCGGCGACGCCCCCCCGGACGTCGTCGACGAGGCCCGCGCCATGATCGCCGCCGCCGGAGGCGGCTCGTGACCCGGCGCTGGCGTTGGGTCACCTTCGCCATCGGTGGCCTGGCCATCGCCGCCGTCTCGGTGGTGTTCGCCTCGCGGTTCGGCAGC